>CAUZBE010000394.1:0-3641 GCA_963577885.1 Alphaproteobacteria bacterium | reverse complement strand
GAAATCCAGGGATTGTCCAATGCGCATGCGCAGATTATCGAGATCAACGCCATCGGCGCTTTTCTTGCCGGCGCAATACCGAGCATAGACGCCGTGAACGATACAAGCAGTTTTCCACCAATTGAATCCAACATAATAATCGAGCATCGAGAGATCACGGCCAGACCTTTCGGCATAGCGCGCGGCTAGCTCGGCCCTCTTTGGGAAACTGGGCAAGGCCGTGGCAGCACCTTCGCGTCCCTCACCTGGTTCGGCCCATTGGTTCAAGGCATAGGCCAAGTCGGCCAGGGGATCGCCCAGGGTGGATATTTCCCAATCAACCACGGCTGCCACACGCGCGTCAGGTCCGATCAGGCAATTGTGAAGGCCGTAATCGCCATGTACCACCCTGGCTGGACCCTGGTCCGGTATGTTGCTGCTGAAAAATTCCTGCAGCTCATGCGCCCGTGTGTCGTCATAGTCGGCGTCCACCATCGACGAGGTCCACGAGCGGAACCAGGTACGGAGCTGGCGCCCGACATAGTCCTCTTTCTTGCCCAGATCGCCGAGGCCGATCGCATCAGGCTCGAGGGCATGAAGATCGGCGAGGACATCGACGAAGGACCAGGCCAACGCCGGCCGCCTTGCCTCAGGTACCCAGGCTTTGGTATCCGTAGAATTATAAAGCGGACGGCCATCGATCAGCCCCATGACGTAGAACCAGGCGCCGGTAACATCGGGATTTTCGCAAAACCCCATGGCCGGCGCGACCGGCACCGGCGTCGGCCCCAGCGCCGATATCAGCGCCCATTCCCGGCTCATATCATGGGCCTTGGGTAGCAATTCGCCCTGTGGCGGCCGGCGGATGACCGCGGCACGCCCTTCGGCATCGGCTATGCGGTATGTCAGGTTGGAATGTCCACCTTGCAGGCGGGTCCAGGTGAAAGGTGGCGTCAATCCAGCCACATTGCCGGCAATCCAAGCTTCAACCGCAGGGACATCATAACCTTCGGGCTCGAATTCTCGGGTATCCATTGTTGCTTTCCCCTTTATCCGGAACGACAGGCGGCTGTTTAGCCCATGTAGACGGGTCACCAGGGTCAGAGTAGACTTTTCCCGGAATAAAATAAACGCCACCAATGCAAACATCGGCGCGCCAGGCGCGAGCGTTGGGGGAGTAAAATGATTTCAAGAGAAGACAACGAATTGCTGTGCCGAGTGGGCCCGGGGACACCGATGGGCAAGCTAATGCGAGAATATTGGCTGCCTTGCTTGCCGTCGACCGAGTTTCCGGGACCGGATTCGTCGGTCAAGCGGATGACCCTTCTGGGCGAGAATTTCGTCATGTGGCGCGACACCAAGGGGCGGATGGGCGCCATGGCGGAAGCCTGCCCGCATCGCGGCGCCAGTTTGTATTTCGCCCGTAACGAGGACTGCGGCCTGCGCTGCGTCTATCATGGCTGGAAATTCGATATTGAAGGCAATTGCATCGACATGCCGTCGGAGCCGGCGGAGAGCGCCTTCAAGGAAAAAATCAAGGCAAAGGCCTATCCGTGCCGCGAAGTCAACCACATGATCTGGGTCTATCTGGGCCCGCGCAAGGAGCCGCCGGCACTGCCCGCATTTGAGATCAACACGCTGCCAGAAGACAGGGTCGGGCCGCCCATCATCATGATGGAAGAAGCCAACTGGATGCAGAATATGGAAGGCGATATTGATACCGTCCATCTTGATTGGGTGCATTCCAAACTGTCGAAGGACGCGCCCTATGCCGGGGCCGGCGTTCCGGGTTTTTGGAATGATGACAAAGAACCGCCCCGGCTCGACGTCGTGCCAACCCCTTACGACGCCTATTACACGGCGAAGCGGACGCTTGAGGATGGCCGCGACTGGCACCGGATTGACCAGTTCATTTTCCCGTTTCATACGATGATATCTAGCGGCACCCATGCCGTCCTGCGCTCCTTCGTTCCGATTGATGACGAATGGGCGATGCTGATCGCCCAGCATGGCCAGCCCGGCACCGCACCACTATCCAAGAGCATGCGCGAGCGCTGGGAGTTGGCAGCGGACCCGTTCACCGAATGGCACGGCTATGCGCCGCGCACCAATAACCCACGATCATACTTTTACACCGTTGCCAATCGGCACAACGACTATTTGATTGACCCAAAGATCGCCAAGGAATCCCTCAACATCGGCATGCCCTTCATCATGAACCTGCAAGATCGCGCCATGACCGAATTGATGAGCGGACCCAATGGCGAGGCCATTTATGACCGGCCGCAAGAGCATCTTGGCACGTCGGATGCGATGATCATCGCCGTCCGCAAGCAACTTATCGAGGCCGCGAAGCGGTTCGACAGGACCGGCGATCTACCCGGAAATATCGACGACGAGAGCCTCAACCGCGTACGGTGCGCAACCGTATTGCTGCCAAAAGATGTGGACTGGATCAAGGAGTCAGAGACCTCGCGGACGGCCGACGAAACGAAGGAGCTTACCTTTGAACACCATCTGGTGCCTGACGCCTGATCCGCATTGAACGGTTAGAGAACGCGCGCCGCTATACGCCGCCCAGGCATTTGGCGGTTCCATGGGACAGAAATTTATTCAGCCAACGGAAAGAGAGACCATGATCAAGCTTGGGCTTTACAGTTCGGTCGCAAACCCCCCGCGCGGCGACGATCTCGACCGCTGCGTTCAGGAAGCCATAGCCGAGGCGGAGCTGGCCGAAGATTGCGGCTTCCACGGCTTTTTCTTTGGCGAGCATCATCAGGACCAGGACGGATTTCTGCCATCCCCACTGATCGTCTGTAGCGCAGTCGCAGCGCGGACCAAGCGAATTCAGATCGGCACTTCGGTCTTGCTGCTGCCGTTGCATCATCCCCTCCACGTGGCCGAGGACGTCGTCACGCTCGATGTGATTTCGGGCGGGCGCTTCGTGCTCGGTGTGGGCCTTGCATACCAGGAGGCGGATTTTCGCGCCTTCGGGATTGAAAAAAATCATCGGGTGGGACGCTTTGAGGAGGCGCTCGAAATTCTCGAAAAAGCCTGGACCGGCGAGCGCTTCACATATAAGGGCAAACATTTCGACATAGACGATGTGAGGGTCCTGCCCAGGCCGATTCAGCGGCCAGGCCCTCCGCTTTGGCTTGGCGCCTGGGTCCCGGCGGCGATCGAACGCGCGGGCCGTCTTGGCGATGCCCTTGTTCTCAGCCCAAGCGCAGCGTTGGGGCCGACGGTGGAGGCGGCCAATTTATACCGCTCGGCCGCCGCCGCCGCCGGCCGTACGCCGGAAATTATCCTGATGCGCGATGCCTGGGTCGCCGATGGCCTAGAAGACGCCGCACGGGTTTACGGACCGGAGGTGATGGTCGCGTACAAATACTATTGGCGCAATGGCGCCGAATCCTTCGTGGATATCGCTTCGGAAGATGAGATTGAATTCGAAACAATGTGGAAAGACCGCATGATTACCGGTTCGCCGGAAACCTGCGTGGCCGAGTTCAAGCGATGGAGCGAGGCGGTCGGCAGCGACTATTTCCTGCTCCGCCTTCGCCATGCCCATTCGGGCGGCCCATCGCACAAGGAAATCATGAAAACCATCGAACGATTTGGCCGCGATGTGATCCCGCACCTAGGTGGCAATTGAAGGCATC
>CAUZBE010000393.1:0-3645 GCA_963577885.1 Alphaproteobacteria bacterium | reverse complement strand
GCGGCCTCGGTGGGCGAACTGGGTAAACAGTTGCTGATCATCGATCAGGCGCAAAAGAATATCTCGGGCCTGGCCGGTCAGATCATCGGCCTGCAGGACATTTTGGACAATAAACAGACCCGCGGCGCTTTTGGCGACGTGCAATTGCACGATCTCGTCGTCTCTATCCTGCTGCCAACAGCCAATGTATTTCAGGCCGCGTTATCGAACCAACGCCGGGTCGATTGCCTAATCCGCCTGCCCCAACCACCCGGTCCCATCAGCATCGGCGCCAAATTTTCCTAGAAAGCTATCGTGCCCTGCGCCAGGCCACGGACGACAACCAAATGAAATCCGCGCTACCGGCCTCCCACGCGGCCATTGGAAAACACATCAAGGATATCCAGGAACGCTATATTTTGGCGGGCGAGACCGCCGATAGCGCTCTGATGTTCCTACCGTCCAAAGCGGTCTATGCGGAACTGCACGCCAATTTCCCGGAAACGGTGGAGCAGTCCTACTGGGCCCATGTCTGGATTGTGTCTCCCACCACCCTGATAGCGACCCTGAACACCGTTCGCGCGGTGCTAAAGGATGCCCGCATGCGCAAACAGGCCGGCGTCGGTCATGAAGCTGTTGGACGATGTCCGGCGCCTGGACGAGCTGATATTAAGCTTGCAACGGCATTTTGGTCAGGCGGAAAAGGATCTGGAGCAGATCGCCACCTCGACCAAGAAAATCACCCGCCGGGCGGAGCAGATTGAAGAAGTCCAACTGGCCGATGCCAAGGACGAAGCCCCGGATCCGCCGGCGGTGGCTACAGAGGGCCACGCTGCGACAGTGGTCAATCTATCAAAACACGGTACCTGAGACAATAATTTCTTTCGTTATGATAAAATAGTTACAAAATTAAATGTTATATATCGATTCGATATATTACTGACAGTGATCTTCATACTACATAGTCCATATGACAGTTGGACTATCGGGTGCATTAATCTAGACCTGGAAAATTGATGGAAACGCCGCGGGTGGTGCGGCACGAGGATGACATGTTGGAATTAAAACGCCCCGAACCGAAAGCGGCCCTGACCTGGATAGCGGTGTGGGCTATCGCCTTGACCGCGCTGGCCATGGTGCACATGGACGGCGCAAATTCAAAGTTTGCGGCCACGCCAGATAAACTTCATTACAGCTAGGGGCCAAACCCCGGGGTCCAAGGCGCCAATACGTCGGCCAAAAAGGAATGGGCTAACCAAACCGCCGATTTCTGCCCTGCCCGAATGCGCGGCTAACAGGCGCCGGAATTGCGCCGCCTAACACGGGGCGTTAACGTGGCCGCACAGGGACTGCGAGACGTCCCGTGGGATTGACCACACAATCAACTGGGCCGGGGGACGAAACAACATGGGCGAGAAAATCAGACCATTTGAAGTGGCCATTCCCGAGGTTGAGCTGGAAGATCTGCGCCGCCGCCTGAAGGCCACGCGCTGGCCCGATGGCGAAACCCCCGACGATTGGTCGCAAGGCGTTCCCCTGTCCTACATGCGGGAGGTTTGCCAATACTGGGCCAACGACTATGACTGGCGCCGTTGCGAAAACTTGCTGAACAGCATGGACCAGTTCCAGACTGAGATCGACGGCCTGGACATTCATTTCCTGCACATCCGCTCACCCCATGCGAAAGCCTTGCCGCTGTTGATCAGCCATGGCTGGCCCGGCTCGATTCTTGAATTTCGCCATGTGGTCGGCCCCCTGACCAATCCGACCGCCCATGGCGGAGAGGCATCGGATGCCTTTCACGTCATCGCGCCGTCCCTGCCCGGCTATGGTTTTTCGGGCAAGCCGGAGGCGCCGGGCTGGTCGGTTCAGCGGATCGCCGCTGGCTGGGAACAACTGATGGCCCGACTGGGCTATGACCATTATGTCGCCCAGGGCGGCGATTGGGGTTCCGCCATCACGCGGCAGATCGGGGTAAATGCAAATGCCCAGAATGACAAACATTGCCAGGGCATACATCTGAACATGGTGACCGAGCGGCCGGATCCGGAGACCATGGACGACCTGACCGATTTCGAGCGCAAGGCGCTGGTGTCGGCTAAAGATTACGTGGATTGGGATTCGGGCTATTCAAAACAGCAAAGCACTCGGCCGCAGACCCTTGGCTATGGCCTGGCCGATTCACCGAACGGCCAGGCCGCCTGGATACTGGAGAAGTTCTGGGCCTGGGCCGATTGCGACGGGCACCCGGAAAATGCCCTCAGCCGGGACGATATGTTGGACAACATCATGCTCTACTGGCTGCCGGGCACAGGGGCCTCGTCAGCCCGGCTGTATTGGGAAAGTTTTGGGCGGCGCTCGACCGACGACGTGGCCATACCGGTGGGTTGCAGTCTGTTTCCAAAGGACATTTTCGCCGCCTCGCGCCGCTGGGCAGAAAAACGCTTCCACAACATCATCCATTGGAACGAGCTGCAAAAAGGCGGCCACTTCGCAGCGATGGAACAGCCCGAACTGTTTGTCGAGGAATTGCGGAGCTGTTTCCGGGTATTACGCTCGTAGCCGCGTGCCGGCCAAATTAGCGCCAAACGCGCCCCTGCGATGACACACGAGACGCCCAGAACAGCAATTAGGGCATCGGTGCCGTTGTTTATTCCAACGTTGCTGATCCTCGCCTCCGCCGTCTCTATTTTGGCGACTGACCTCTACACGCCATCGATGCCCCACCTGCAGGATGTGTTTGATACCGATGCGGGGTGGGTGCAATTAACCATAACCTTGAACCTAGCCGCCTACGCCCTGGCGCAACTGATTTACGGTCCGCTGTCGGACCGCATTGGGCGGCGGCCGGTATTGCTGGGGGGAATGGTGGGCTTTGCCGCCGCTTCGATCGGCTGCGCGCTGGCCGGTTCCATCGAAACCTTCATTCTGGCCCGGGTGCTGCAAGGGCTGACAGCCTGTGCCGAGGCGGTGGTGGCTTATGCGGTGATCCGGGAGCTTTATGACCAAGCCGGTGCGGTTCGAGTCTATGCCGCCTATGGCATGGCTGTTGCCCTGGCGCCCGCCATGGGACCGGTGATAGGGGGGTATATGCATGTGTGGCTTGGGTGGCGATCCAATTTTATTTTGCTGACCGGATTGATCATCCTCGTGACCCTGTTGATCTGGCGTTATCTGCCCGAGACCCTGCAAAAGCCCGACCGTGGCGCCCTGCTTCCCCGGCGCTTGTTACGGGGCTACGCGACGTTGTTGGGTGATAGCCCATTTATGACCTACACCCTGATCATGGCCTTGGTCTTGGGTGGTCTATTCGCCATGCTTGCCGCTTTCCCGTTCCTGTTCATAGAACGCATGGCGGTGCCAACGGAACAATATGGCTACTACTACGGCGCCATCGTGCTGGCCTTTTTCCTTGGTTCCCTGGCCGCCAATCAGGCGGCGGGGCGCATAGGCAGCGATCCGCTGCTGGGCATTGGCCTGGCCTTGTGCGCCCTGGGCGGGGGCAGCTTCTCGCTTCTGGTTGCCGCGGGGCAAGAAACGCCCCTGGCAGTCACCGTGACCCAGTGTTTTTTCGGCTTGGGCCTGGGTCTGGTCTTTGCTACAGCGCCGGTTCGGGCCTTTGATGTCTGCCGCGCCGGTCATGGTTATGCCGCCGCGATGTTGGGG
>CAUZBE010000392.1:0-3649 GCA_963577885.1 Alphaproteobacteria bacterium | reverse complement strand
GTCGTTATGAAAATAATCCTTGATGACCTGGAAACGGCCGGCCAGGTAGGTGCGCGCCTTGGTGATCAATAGGGCTGGCTCTATCTCCTGCTGCGCGGCGTTCGAGGCATCGCGCAGGCAAACATCGGCCGTCTGACGCACATATCAAAGATATAGCGATCGAAGCTGCGCATTCCACCCTTCAGGGACGGCCCCGCGTCGGCGCGGGCCCGGTTGTGGGACGCGCGCACCCGCAGGCTATGGCGCTCCAAAAATTCTTCCAGAAGGCCATCCATTTCCACCCGCGCCTGTTCAGGCCGCACAGCTAGCCCGCCTTGGCCAGACGGTCAAATGCCAGTAGGGTTTCCATCAAGGACGCCATTTGGGCCACTGGCACCATATTGGGGCCATCGGACGGCGCGTTGTCGGGATCTTCATGGGTCTCCATAAATACGGCCGCGACGCCAATGGCGACAGCGGCGCGCGCCAGCACCGGCACGAATTCACGTTGCCCGCCCGAGGTGCCCCCCTGGCCGCCTGGCTGCTGCACCGAATGGGTGGCGTCGAACACCACCGGCTGGCCCAGATCCTTCAACACCGGCAAGGCCCGCATATCGCTGACCAGCATATTGTAACCAAACGAGGCGCCGCGTTCCGTTACCAGCACCTTGTCATTGCCACTGTCCAACAATTTAGCCACCACATTGGCCATGTCCCAAGGTGCCAAAAATTGGCCCTTTTTGACATTGACCGCGCGACCCGTGGCAGCCGCGGCCACCAGCAGATCGGTCTGCCGGCACAAAAAGGCGGGGATTTGCAAAACATCGACGACTTTAGCCGCCTCGGCGCATTGCGCTTCAGTATGTACATCCGTCAGCACGGGGCAGTTAAAGCATTCTTTAATCTCGGCGAAGATATCCAGTCCCGCGGCCATCCCAATGCCCCGGGGACTATCCAAAGAGGTCCGGTTGGCCTTGTCGAACGAGGATTTATAGATCAACGAAAAACCCAAGCTATCCGCCAGGCTGGTCAGGCGATCGGCCATCTCTAATGCATGCGCCCGCCCTTCCATGGCGCAGGGCCCCGCGATCAAGGTCAGGGGCCGTTCGTTACCGACCGTGATATTGCCAATAGTGACGTCCGCCATATTCCTACACCAAGCGTTTCTAAACCAACCGCATCTGATGAACAGCAGCAGCGATGAACGAGGCAAACAGGGGATGGGGTTCGAACGGTTTTGATTTCAGTTCGGGGTGGAACTGCACGCCGATGAACCAGGGGTGACCTTCCAGTTCCACAATCTCCGGCAGTTCGCCGTCGGGAGAGAGGCCGGAAAAACGCAGGCCGACGGCTTCCAAACGTTCACGGTAGTTGATGTTGACTTCATAGCGGTGGCGGTGCCGCTCGAAGATCACCGCGCCAGGTCCCGCGCCCGCATCGACGCCATTTTTCGCACCATCACCCGTGCCATTCGCATAGACCGCGTTGACCATGGAGCCTTCCTGTAACAGGCATTCGTATTGGCCCAAACGCATGGTGCCACCTTTATCATCGCCGACGCCCCGGGTCTGCAAGGTGTGGCCATGGGTCCATTCCGTCATCAGCCCCACCACCGGGTCATCGCAGTCGCCAAATTCGGTAGACGAGGCACCAATCAGGCCGGCCAAATTCCGCGCCGCGTCGATCACCGCCATCTGCATGCCGAAACAAATGCCGAAATACGGCACGCCCTTGTCGCGGGCAAAGGTCGCAGCAGCAATCTTGCCTTTCGAACCCCGTTCGCCAAAACCGCCCGGCACCAGGATACCATCCACCCCTTCGAGGCGCTGGACCGCATCGGGCTGCTCGAACGTCTCGCTTTCAATCCACTGCAGTTCCACATTCACATGATTGGCCATGCCGCCGTGCACCAGCGCCTCGCTCAGGGACTTATAGGCATCCTGCAGACCCGTGTACTTTCCCACCACGGCGATTTTCACCGTGCCCTCGGGAGATTCAATCCTGTCCTGGATCACCTGCCAACGGCTGAGGTCGGGGGGGGGCGGATCCTCGATGCCGAAGACCTTCAAGACCTCGCTATCGAGGCCTTCGGCATGGTAGGCCAGCGGCACCTCATAGATTGAACGGCGATCCAGGCCCTGGATCACGGCGCTTTCCCGCACGTTACAGAACAGCGCGATCTTACGCCGCTCGTTCAGCGGAATTTCCCGGTCGCTGCGGCACAGCAGGATATCGGGTTGGATACCGATGGAGCGCAGTTCTTTCACCGAATGCTGGGTCGGCTTGGTTTTTAATTCCCCGGCCGCCTTAATGAAGGGCACCAAGGTGGCATGGATATAGGCGGTCTGGCCACGGGGCAGATCGTTGCCCAGTTGGCGGATTGCTTCCAGAAACGGCAGGCTTTCAATATCGCCGACAGTGCCGCCTATCTCGCACAGAATGAAATCCGTGCCCCCGGTCTCGTTCAGGACGAATTCCTTGATGGCGTTGGTGACATGGGGGATGACCTGCACGGTGCGGCCCAGATAATCGCCACGACGTTCCCTGGCGATTATGTCTTGATAGACCCGGCCGGTGGTGATGTTGTCGGATTGACGCGAGGGTACGCCGGTGAAGCGTTCGTAATGGCCCAGATCCAGGTCAGTCTCCGCACCGTCATCGGTAACATAAACCTCGCCGTGCTGGGTGGGGCTCATGGTTCCCGGATCGACGTTTAGGTAGGGGTCCAGCTTGCGCAATCGCACGGAATAGCCACGCGCCTGCAACAAAGCGCCCAGGGCCGCCGATGCCAATCCCTTACCTAACGAGGAAACCACGCCGCCGGTTATGAAAATGTACCGCGTCATGGAACTATATTTTAGCCTAGCCCGCGCTGGGACCAAAGCCTTAACTTGCAGGGCACACCATTTTTGCCGCTTTCCCGGGCCCGCGGGCGAAATTATTTGTCGGTTGGGACGGTCGGCCCGGCCGGAACGGCGGCTTGATTCGTGGAACCCGCGGTTTCAGACTGTTCCAGGATCGATTTTTGCTCGCCCAAATTGCCGGCCATAATGGTCAAGGTCAACGACGTCGCGAAAAAGCACGCCGCCAGGACGGCCGTGGAGCGGGTCAGCAAATTGGCTGCCTCGCGCCCGGTCATCAGACCGCCGCCACCGCCACCGCCTCCGCTGCTGCCACCCATACCCAGCGCGCCGCCTTCGCTGCGCTGCAACAGCACGGTGATGACAATGGCGATTGCCAGCATCAAGTGAACGACCAATAAGACTTCTTGCATAACCCACACCCGCTCGACGGCCATGTCCCGCAGCGCCAAGGGCACCGCACCATAGGCCAAGTATCACTAACGCTTTATATAAGCACGCCGGCTCCTATACCGAGGGGGCTTTTACACCATCCCCGCCAGACTGCCAACCATCTCGTTTAGGGGCTGTAAGCTGTGGTAATAACTGCGTAAACAATACGCTCTGGGGGATACAACATGGCACTCGCCAGCCATGCCGAGGCCACGGGGCCAATCGTTGAGATCGAGAGTGGCCAAATCCAAGAGTTGCGCCACGGCGGCGTCGATTGTTTCCTCAATGTTCCTTTCGCTGCGGATACGGGCGGCGCCAACCGGGTGTTGATGGTCCGTCTACAGAACGGCTGCGCCGCACTCCGGCCTATGCTGGAC
>CAUZBE010000391.1:0-3673 GCA_963577885.1 Alphaproteobacteria bacterium | reverse complement strand
TTGAACCGGAGGGAGGTAAATTTTACGGGTGGGGAGTTCATGCTGTTGAAGCACCAGCCCGGGCGGATCACGTATTTTTGCGGCTTGAGTTTGCGCCAATGGTACCATTGGCGGACCCGGCGGCTATACTCCCGCCATATGAACCTGTTCCCTTGGGCCAGCAGAAAGAAACGCAATGGCTGAACCGATTGTCTTGGAAGTTTTCACCGATTATGTTTGACCGTGGTGTTATCTCAGTACCGGGCGTATTGAAAAACTAAAGCGGAATTTCAATGTTGAGGCGAAGTGGATACATTTCCCCCTGCATCCTGAAACTCCACAGGAAGGCCGTAGCCTGGCGGAACTCTTCGCGGGCCGGGATACGGACCTGGATGCCATGTACATCCGCATGAAAGAGCTGATGGACGCTGAGGATCTGCCCTATAGCCACCGCACCCATACCTACAACAGCCGTCTGGCCCAGGAACTGGGCAAATGGGCTGATACCCAGCCCGGCGGCGAGGCCATACATGATGCCTTGTACCGGGCCTATTTCGTCGATGGCGTGAACGTAGGCGATGTGGAAGCGTTGCTGGTTGTCGCCAAGGCTGTGGGCCTGGACGTAGCGGCGGCGCGCACGGTGCTGGAAAGCCGCAGCTTCAAGGACGCGGTCGACGCGGACTGGGATAAATCCCGGCAATATGGCGTGACAAGCGTGCCTACCTTTGTCGTTGGTCGCCAGGGAGTCGTGGGCGCCCAGCCTTACGAAACTCTGGAAAAGCTGTTGCAGGAAGCCGGCGTCGAGGCCAAGAATTAGATCGAGACGGGGCTCAGTGTACGGCGTCGTCCCCTGCAGGCGCCAGGGGCTGGGCGTCGGCCGCGACCCATAGGCCGGTATCCGTGAAGCCGGGCTCCGCCAGGCGGATCAAGGTTTCCGCCACATGCACGGGTGGAGGCAGCTGGCCGGGGTCTTCGCCTGGAAAGGCCGCCGCCCGCAATGCCGTCCGGGTCGGGCCGGGGTTGACCAGATTGACCCGCACCTTGGTTTTCCGGGTTTCCTGGGCATAAATTTTGGCAATGGCCTCCAGAGCCGCCTTGGTCGAACAATAAAGGGCCCAATAGGGTGGCAATGCGTGCGTTGCGCCTGAGGTTAGGAAGATGGCCCGTCCGGCATCCGATCGCCGCAACAAAGAATCCAGCGAGCGGATCAAGCGGTAGTTGGCTGTGACGTTCAGGTCATAGGCGCGCTGCCAGACTTCGGGTCGAATATGGCCCACGGGGGACAAATCACCCAATATCGCGGCGTTACCCACCAGGATATCCAGCCTGCCCCAACGTTCAAAGATCTGCCGGCCCAGATCGTCGATGGTGGCAAAATCACACAGATCCATGGGTACCAGTGTTGCACTGCCGGCGTCCCTTAGCTGCCTGATCCCGTCGTCAACCTCTTCCAGCGCGCCGCTAGTCCGGGCAATCAAAATGACGTGCGCGCCCTCGGCGGCATAGGCCCTGGCCACCGCTGCGCCAATCCCGCGCGAAGCGCCGGTGATCAGGGCGATACGGTCTTTCAGACGTTGCCCCATCGCCGCGCCGTCAACGGTACTCCGCCAGCAGCGACAATTGCGCCGGCGCCCGGCCGTCGGCCCGGTCTACCAGAGGCACCGGATAATCATTGGTGAAGCAGGCATCGCAATATTGCGGCTGCTCGTTGTCCCGGTTGGCGCCACCTACCGCCTGATACAAGCCATCAATGGAGATAAAGGCCAGGCTATCGACCCCGGTTTCCTTTGCCATGGCGGCCACATCCATGTTGGCGGCCAGCAATTCCTCGCGGTTGGGCGTATCAATGCCGTAATAGCAGGGGTTGGCCGTGGGCGGCGAGGCGATACGCATATGTACTTCGGTAGCGCCGGCCTCGCGCACCATTTGCACAATTTTTTGCGAAGTGGTGCCGCGCACAATAGAATCATCAACCAACACCACGCGCCGGCCGATGATTTCGGCCCGGTTGGCGTTATGCTTTAGCTTGACGCCAAAGTTGCGGATATTCTGCGATGGCTCGATAAATGTGCGGCCCACATAATGGTTGCGGATGATGCCCAACTCGAACGGAATACCGGATTCTTCGGCATAGCCGATAGCGGCGGGCGTGCCGGAATCGGGCACCGGTATGATGACATCGGCCGACACGAAGCTTTCCCGCGCTAAATTGGCGCCAATCGCCTTTCGCACGGTATAGATGGATCGGTCATTGGCGATGCTGTCGGGCCTGGAGAAATAGACATATTCGAAGATGCAGGCCCGCGACTTGGCGGGGGGAAAGGGCATCAAACTTTTAATCCCGTCGCGGCTGCAAACAATCAGTTCGCCCGGCGCGACCTCGCGGTCAAATTCGGCGCCGATAATGTCCAGGGCACAGGTTTCTGAGGTCAGGATCGGCGCGCCATCCAGATGGCCCAGGATCAGCGGCCGCACCCCCATGGGATCGCGCACGCCGATCAGTTGGTGGTCGGTCATGGCAACCAGGCTGTAGGCCCCGACCACCGCCTTGAGGGCATCGACCATCCGATCCAAGATATCATGGTAAGTCGAGGTCGCAATCAAGTGAATGATCACCTCGGTATCCATGGTCGATTGAAAGATGCAGCCGCGCTGAACCAATTGGCTGCGCAGTATTCCCGCGTTGGTCAAATTGCCGTTGTGGCCGATGGCAAAGCCGCCGGTTTGTAATTCCGCGAACAATGGCTGCACGTTGCGCAAAATGGTATCGCCCGTGGTGGCATAGCGGTTGTGCCCCAAGGCGGCATCGCCTGGCAGACGGCCGATGACCGCCTCGGAGTTGAAATTATCGCCGACCTGGCCAAGGCGGCGGTGGGAATGGAATTGCACACCATCGTGGCTGACTATACCGGCGGCCTCCTGCCCCCGATGCTGCAAGGCGTGCAGCCCCAGCACTGTGTTAGCGGCGGCATCCTCGCTGCCGATAATTCCGAAGACGCCGCATTCTTCGTGAAACTTGTCACTATCGGCGGTGGAAACGGCGAAGGGGTGGGTGGTCAAGTCCATGGCGCGGCCTTTACTGCCTTGACGCCCCAGATTTTTATCAGAGCGCTGCTTCAATTGTCCGTCCGGTTCTGAATAAGGCGGTTCATGTCTTCGCGCGAGCCCGATGTATAGCCGCTTTCGCCGCGTTTGTCAGCGCCCCTAATCGCGCCGGGCAGGGCTCCTTTCAGGCGATCCGCCGCGCGGCCCGCATCGACGGCATTGTTGAGGGTGGAACCCAGGCTCTGGCCACCACCATGGCCCAATTCACCAACCCCCGCCAAACCGTCGCGGATGTCATCGGGCGCCAGTCTGGCCAACATTTCGGCGCTATATTTGATAGCCGGCATGGCGCGGGCTTGGCGCAACCAATCGGGCTGCTCGTTATTGGGCAGAAATTGTACTAAAACCAGATAGGCTAGGGCTATCACCACGCCGCCGCGGAACAGGCCAAACAAAAAACCAAGAGAGCGGTCCAGGACGCCGATCTCGCTGCGCTGCACCCGCCGCGATATGGCAGACGATAAAAACGACGCCACGGTCAACACCACCACGAAGATGCCTACGGCCGCGATACTGTCGGCAATCAGGGTCTGGTCCACATAGCGCCGGATGATGGGCTGTAAAAGGGGGAACAATTCCAGTGCGGCGA
>CAUZBE010000390.1:0-3676 GCA_963577885.1 Alphaproteobacteria bacterium | reverse complement strand
GGCGAAGCAGGGCTTCGAGTCTCCGGTCCCGACCCAGATCATCTCCAACGGTGAGTTCAATCCCCTGCCGCAAACCGCGCAGCAGAAGCGGGTCGAGGCGTGCATCGGCGAGCTGGCCGAACAATACGGCCGCAAACGCGGCCTTAGCCGACGGGCCTTCCTGCAGACCAGCAGCGGCATGGCGACCGCCTTCCTTGCCATGAACCAGGTGTTCGGCCCGCTGTTCGAGGTCTCGGAGGCCGAGGCCGCGACGGCCGAGATGGCGGACGCGCGCGCCAAGGCGCTGTCGCATCAGTTCATCTTCGACGACCAGACCCATTTCGTGCATGACGGCTTCCACCAGGAGGGCCTGCTGGGCCTGGGGATGTTCGCGGCAAAGAACTGGAACCCGGACCTGAAGCCAGCGCAGCTGACGCTGGCCTATTACAAGTTCGAGAATTACGTGCGGCAGATCTTCCTGAACAGCGACACCAAGGTGGCGCTGCTGTCCGGAGCACCCTTCGACGACCCGGCCTGGTGGCTGCTGCCGAACGACCAGATCAAGGAAGCGGTCACCATGATCAACAAGGTGGCCGGCTCGCGCCGCATGCTCGGCCATTTCGTGATCACGCCGGGCCAGGACGGTTGGATGGACGAGGTCGACCGGGCCCTTGCGGAACTGCCGCCGGACAGCTGGAAGGCCTACACGATCGGCGATCCCCTATCGGCGAAGACCAAGTATCCCTGGCGGCTCGATGACGAGAAGCTGATGTACCCGTTCTACGAGAAGGCGGTGAAGGCGGGCATTACCAACATCGCCATCCATAAGGGCTTGATGCCGGCCGATTACGAGAAAAGCTGGCCCGGCGTCTGGCGTTATCAGACGCCCTGGGACATCCCAAAAGCGGCGAAGGACTGGCCGCAGATAAACTTCATCATCTATCACGGCTGTCTGCGTCCGTTCCTGGAGAAGCCGGACAAGACGCTGGCGGAATTCGAGGCGACCGGCGAGATCCTGTGGGCGACCGACCTGGCGCGGGTACCGCAAGAGCACGGTGTCAGCAACGTTTATGCCGAACTGGGCACCAGCTTCGCCAACTCAGCGACCGCCAACCCGCGCTTTGCCGCCGCACTGATTGGCAGCTACATCAAGCACATGGGCGCCGACCATGTAATCTGGGGCACGGACTCGCTGTGGTACGGCTCGCCGCAATGGCAGATCGAGGCGCTGCGGCGCCTGGAGATACCCGAGGACATGCAGAAGAAGCACGGCTTCGCGCCGCTCGGCGGGGCGACAGGCGCTGTCAAGGGTGGTATCTTCGGCTACAACTCGGCGCGCATCTACAACCTAGACCTGCGTGCCGACCGGGCCGACTACGGGCCGCTGCCGCTGGACAAGTTCGACGAGATCAAGCTGACCTACGAACGCGCCGGAGGCCTAATCCCGAACGCCTCCTGCGGCTACATCAAGCAAACGGTGTAGAACCAACGCGACGGCCAGTAAACCGGCGGAGTCTTTTCTTGTGGAGAGTAGGCGCAGGAGGAACCCATGGTGTGTGTCGCGGGGCTTGGCGCCGTTCTAAATTAAAATAGAGGCTGACCCAGATAACCAGTTCAAATACACTCTAACCCATTGCCTTAACAGCAGTAATTGGGCTGTTGGGTCACTGTTGTTAAAACGCCACTCGCATTCCTTCAAATATAGCCCGAATTGCGCCTTCGGAACCCCATTGAGTTTACGCATATGACGTTTCGCCTGGTTCCAGAAGTTCTCGATACCGTTAATGTGATTCCCGTGACCGACGCGATTACGGCCAATATTAATACGCATCCCGGTAATGTCCGTTGAAACAACGGAAGGCGACTGGAGTCCATGACGGCAATTCACAAAGCAGGCGCACCTATCGAGGAGACCCCCGCCGTGGATTTCGATGCAATCGTCATCGGTGCTGGGATGTCGGGGATGTACCAGCTGCTCCGTTTGCGGGAGTTGGGCCTGCGGGTGCGCGTCCTTGAGGCCGGGACGGAGGTCGGTGGAACCTGGTACTGGAACCGCTATCCCGGCGCCCGCTTCGATTCGGAGAGCTATTCCTACGGTTATTCCTTTTCGCAAGAGTTGCTAGATGAGTGGGACTGGAGCGAACAATTCTCCAGCCAGCCGGAAATCCAGCGCTATTGCAAGCTTGTCGCCGACAAATTCGACCTGCGTCCTGACATCCAATTCTCCGCCCGGGTGGCCTCGGCCCACTATGACGAGGACGGCCAATTCTGGATGATCGCCCTTTTTGACGGCACGCGCTACCGCGCTCGCTTCATGATCACTGCAATCGGGCTATTGTCGGCGCCGACCATGCCGCGCTTCGAGGGCATCGATGACTTCCAAGGCCCGTGGTGCCACACCGGACTCTGGCCCAAAACGGGAATCAAATTCCACGGCAAGCGCGTGGCGGTGATCGGCACCGGCGCCAGCGGCGTCCAAGCAATCCAGGAGATCGCCAAGACCGCCTGTCACCTGACGGTCTTCCAGCGCCGGCCAAACTGGTGCACGCCGCTCCACAACCGGCCGATACCGAAGGAAGAGATGGCGGAGATCCGCGCTGGCTATCCGGAACTGTTTCAGCTCTGCCGCGAGACCTCGGCCTGTTTTATCCACAACATCGACCCGCGTGGCACCTTCGAGGTAACGGAGGAGGAGCGCCTCGCCTTCTGGGAGGAACGCTATGCCGGGCAGGGCTTTGGCATCTGGCAGGGCAATTTCCGCGACATGCTGACGGATCGAGAGGCCAATCGGCTGATGTCCGATTTCGTCGCCAATAAGATCCGCCAGCGCGTGCGGGACCCGAAAACCGCCGAAATGCTGATCCCCAAGGATCACGGTTTCGGCACCCGCAGGGTCCCGCAGGAAACGCACTATTACGAGGTCTACAACCGGCCAAACGTGACGCTGGTCAGCATGCTGGAGGAACCGATCGAGCGGATCACGCAAACCGGCCTCCGGACCAGCGCGCAAGACTACGAATTTGATATTATCGTTTACGCGACGGGCTTCGACGCGGTAACCGGCAGCTTCGACCGCATCGACATTCGCGGTGCCGGCGGACAGCGCCTGAAGGATAAATGGACCGGCGGTCCCAAGACCTTCGTCGGCGTCACGGTCGATGGATTCCCCAACATGTTCATGATCATGGGTCCCCACGCCGCGCTTGGGAACAACCCCCGTAGCATCGAATACAATGTCGAATGGATCCGCGACTTGATCCGCTACATGCAAGACCGTGGTTTGACCGTTTCGGAAGCGCGCCCGGGATCGGTTGCCGAATGGCACGCGTTCGTTGAGGAGAAGGCCGATGGTCTCCTGGCGAACGAAATCGATTCCTGGATGACCGGCGTTAATATGAACGTCGAGGGCAAACAGACCCGCACCATTGTCCGCTACAGCGGCACCGCGCCAGAGTACCGCGCCAAATGCAACGATGTTGCGGCCGGGGGATATCGAGAGTTATCTTTCATCTAGCCCGCATTATTCATGGTAGCGATCAATTTTGATCGCGGCGCACGGTATCGGCCGGGTTGACGGCGGTTTTCGAGGCGGGTTTTCAGAACAGCTTTGAGGTTGAAGTTTGGGGTTCAACGGGCGGCGCATGCCGCTTTGTTTATGGCCCCTGCGCCGTGATTTTGCCGGCGATCAGTACCAGGT
>CAUZBE010000389.1:0-3718 GCA_963577885.1 Alphaproteobacteria bacterium | reverse complement strand
CTTCCCGTTTTTATTTCTTCTGGCCGCCGCTTCCGGTGTCAGACGCAAAACCAGACGATCGGGCAGGCGCAGGTCGATGGCCGCGACATCCCTTTCCAAAATTTTATGTTCGGCTACCAATGCGGCCAATCGGCTCCAGGCATCCGTGGCCTGAGTTTCAGGCAGGTTGATTTTTATGCCGTTCTTCAAACGCAGATCCCAACGCCGCGAGCCAATCCGTACCGCCGCCTGCACGCGGGCGAATAACGCCGGTTTTTGCGACAACATATCGATCAGTGCAGCGGCCGCGGCCGGCGCATCATTGCCCACCACGACCGGCAGGTGGGCGAAGCGCGCGAGGTTGTGCAGGGTGATTGGTTTGCCGCCGCGATCTATTAGGACATGGCGGCCTTCGTGCTGCCAAAGCGCCAGGGCACGGCGCTCGCTCAAATGCACCACGATGGTGTCGGGCAATCGGCGTTCGATGCGGGCCGTCTCCACCCAGCCCAGTTTCAGCAATTTCCGGTGCGCCAGGACCAGATCAAAAGCCAGAATAGATTGACCGCTACGAATACCCATGGCGCCCAGCACCTGGGCCTTGTTGGTTTTGCCCCGCCCGGTGACAAAAACGTGTTCTACCGTCAGGCCCGCCCGCACAATTTGTCGTTCGCCCCAGGCCGTCAATTTGGTATTTGCAGTCGTCAGGGCCTGGGCGACAATACCGCTTTGCCTAAGCTGCCAGGCGCCCGCCCCCACGCCGGCAGCCATGCCCGCGCAAAAAAGCAAAATGACCAGCCGCCAGCGCAACGACCAGGGTTGCGTCCGCCGCGAGGTTCGTCCGCTCCCAGGGCGCCGGTGCGATTTCTTGGCCTTGCCATCGGCTGGACCAAACCACCTGGACCACTGCATCAGCGCGCGCATCCAGCGTCCTCCACTATCCAGCGTACTAGGGCGGCGAAAGTGATATCGCAATGGGCGGCGAGTTCCGGCACCAGGGAGGTCTGTGTCATGCCCGGCTGGGTATTGATTTCCAACATATAAAGCGCGCCTGACTCGCCTTTCGTATCATCGTAGCGGAAATCAGCCCGGCTAACGCCGCGGCAACCCAATGCCTTATGGGCCTGTTCGGAAAAGGCCAAGGCCTGGGCATAGCTTTCCGCATGAATGGGTGCCGGTACCCGATGCTGGGAGCCGCCCTCGGAATATTTTGCGGCATAATCATAGAAACCGTCAGGGCTTTTGATTTCGGTCACGTCAAGGGCCCGGCCATCCATCACCGCGACGGTCAATTCTCGCCCGGGGATAAAGCGCTCCACCAGAACGTCATCGCCGAATTGCCAATCGGCGCCGACGGGAGGATTATTGTCGCCGCCGCGCACGATCCTGACACCGAAAGTCGAACCCTCGCTGGGCGGTTTAACCACATAGGGACGGGGCAGCGGGTCCTGGGCATTGACCGCCGCCGCCGTCGTCAGGCAGCTCTCGGCGCAGGGAATACCATGGGCCCGAAAGACCGCCAGCGATGATGGCTTATGCATGGCCACGGCCGAGGCGCGGACGCCGGAATGGGTGTAAGGGAGGCGCATAAGCTCCAAAAGGCCTTGGACACATCCATCCTCACCCCAGCGACCGTGCAGGGCGTTGAAAACCACCTCGGGCTTCAGCGCCGCCAGACGGTTGGCCAGACCGGGGCCGGCATCGATTTCACTGACCCGATAGCCGCCCTCGCGCAGCGCCGCCGAACAGGCCGCCCCGGAACTTAACGAAACCTCGCGCTCGGCCGACCAGCCACCCATCAATACCGCGACGTGGGTACTCATGGCGCCACCTCCGTCAAGACCAGTTCGGGTACATTGTCGGAAGTATGTTCGCCAATGCGGCGGATTTCCCACTGCAGCATGACACCACTGTGCGCCTGAACCCGGCGGCGGACTTCTTCGCCCAAGGCTTCCAGATTGGCGGCGGTGGCGTTACCGGTATTGATGAGAAAATTGCAATGCAGCTCCGACACCATGGCGCCACCGCGCGTCAGGCCGCGGCAACCGGCCTGATCGATCAGCTCCCAGGCCTTGCCGCCGTTTAGATTTTCGCTACCCGGATTTTTGAAAGTACTGCCCCCCGTTCGGGTATTGATCGGCTGGCTATCCTTACGGACCTGGCGCACCTCTTGCATACGGGCACTTATTTTCTGCCGGTCGCCATGGGTGCCCCGGAACTGGGCGGTGACAAATATCCAATCCTCCGGCACGCCGCAATGGCGATAGCTCAAGTCCAGTTCATCGACCGATAGACGGTGCAATGTCCCGGAACTATCCACTGCCTCGGCCCAGACCAACACGTCGCGAAAGTCGCGGTCGTAGGCGCCTGCATTCATCCGCAAACCGCCGCCAACAGTGCCCGGTATACCGCGCATGAATTCAAATCCGACCAGTCCGGCATCGCGGCAGATCCGGGCAAGGTTCACATCCAAGGCCCCGGCACCGGCCGTGACAATCGTCTCATCGACTGTGATTTCAATGAACGAACGGTCCAATCGAATGACCACGCCGCGCACGCCGCCATCCCGGATCAGCAGATTCGAACCAAGTCCCAGCACGGTGCGGGGAATACCATTAGGGCAAGCCGCCAGGAAGGCCGCCAGATCTTCGGCATCAGCGGGGCGAAAGACCACATCCGCCGGTCCCCCGACCCGGAACCAGGCGCTGCCCGACAGATCCACATTCTCGATATAGCGGCCACGTACCGCCGGCAGGCGGGACAGCAGCGTGCCATAATGCTGCTGGGCCGCCATCATGGAATACCACCCATCGCCGCCCGATCCGCAAGCAAGGGAGCCAGTTGTTCCGGCAGGGCGTTGGCCCAGGCAGTAATGGTTCCGGCGCCCAGGCAGACCACCATATCGCCGGCGCGAATATGAGGCTCAATCAAGGCCGGTAAATCTTCCGGCTTATCCAAGGCCAGCACCCGACGATGGCCCCGCACTGTCAGTCCCTGAACCAGGGTGTCGCGGTCTATACCCGCAATCGCCTCCTCACCGGCGGCGTGTACGTCAGCCACCACGACCAGATGGGCATCGTTAAAGCAGGTGCAGAAATCTTCGAACAAATCGCGCAGCCGGGTGAAACGGTGAGGTTGAACCACGGCGATCACGTGACCATCACAGGCGCCGCGGGCAGCTTTCAGGGCGGCGGCAATCTCAACCGGGTGATGGCCATAATCGTCAATCACGGAAACGCCACCCGCCTCACCGGTTTTGGTAAAACGCCTTTTCACCCCGGCAAAGCCCGCCAAGGCAGCAAGCAGGACACCGTCGGCGATGTTCATTTCCTGACCGACGGCAATCGCCGCCAAGGCGTTCAATACGTTGTGGTCACCATGCATGGGCAGATGGAAGCCCTGTAACAAACGGGATTTGTTGCTGGCCCGGTTGGTCAGGACAACATCGAACCGTATGCCGGTTAGGCCAGCGCTGACATCAACGGCGCGCACCGCGGACTGGGGGCTGAAACCGTAGGTCACAATACGCCGGTCCGAGACCCGGTCAATCAGCGCCCGCACCTCCGTATGATCCAGGCACATCACGGCGAAGCCATAAAAGGGAAGGTTTTCGACGAAACTTTGAAAAGCCGCCCGCTCTGTCTCGAAATCGCCATAGAAATCAAGATGCTCCGGATCCATGTTGGTGACAACGGCGATGGTCGCCGGCAGCTTGGTGAAACTACCGTCGCTTTCATCCGCT
>CAUZBE010000388.1:0-3718 GCA_963577885.1 Alphaproteobacteria bacterium | reverse complement strand
GGATAGCAGCATGGGTAGTTTAATGGGAAAACGCGCCATCGTTACCGGCGCTGGCAGCGGCATCGGGCGGGCCAGTGCACGGCGCTTCGCCGAGGAAGGCGCCAAGGTGGTGGCGGTCGATGTCAACGCCGAAGGGCTGGCGGAAACCATCGCCATGATTACGGATGCGGGCGGTACGGCCATTACCGTGACGGCGGATGTGGGTGACGAGGATGCGGTGGCCGGGTTCGTGGCCACTTGTGTCAGGGAATACGGCGGCCTGGAAGTGATCTACGCAAATGCAGGTATTTCGGGCGACGGCGTGCCCTTGCTGGAACAATCGGTGGAGCTGTGGCAGGAAGTCCTGCGCGTCAACCTGATTGGGCCGTTCCTGTGCGTCAAGCACGCCGCCCCGGTCATGCTGGCGGCGGGCAAGGGATCCATCATCTGTACCGCCTCTGTCGCCGGACTTCGCGCCAATGCGGGAGGAACGCCCTACAGTGCCTCAAAAGCTGGGGTGATATCCTTGGTGCAGACCGCGGCCAATGCGTTCTTCGCCTCCGGCGTGCGGGTCAACGCCATTTGTCCGGGCCTGATCCAGACCGGCATCACCAAGACCACGTTTGATAGGGCGAAGTCACGGGGCACGGAAGGCAAAATCGGCCAATTGAACCCCACCCGCCGGCACGGCCAACCCGAAGAGATTGCCAATATGGCGCTGTTTCTGGCCTCCGACGAGGCCTCCTACGTCAATGGACAAGCCTTCCCGGTCGACGGCGGCCTGTCCAGCACTCATCCTTTTGTGCCGAAAGGATGAGTGCTTATTGGCCTAACGCCCTTTGGGCTGCTTGAGGCCCAGCATTGCACGGACCAAATTCATTATGGACGCTCCAGGCCGCTACGGCGGCTCGGCGCTTGTGTGCTGTCCCGCCAAAGATTCATGCGGAGCCGCGCGCATTTGCGCATCGGCGTGAGCGAAGGAATATATAGCAGGTTCGATATTTATCGAACCTGCTATTGGCCGGGCATGGCCTGGCGGATCAGGGGGACGATGGTGATCATCTTGCCGATGGGGCCGTTTATGAATAGCGCCATGGCGGCGCGGATGTCGGCCCGCACTTGTGCTTCCGGCATTTGGTCCGGCGTTGCCAGATCACCGGTAATCTGCGACGCACGGGCCCGGCTTTCCGCGATGACGCCCATGATCAACGGCTCCAACCGCCCTGCCGTGCCAAAGGGGGCGATCAGGGCGTGCACCAGGGCCAGATAGGCCGGCCAATTGGCCAGGTGGCGGTACATGCTGGCCAGAATCTCGTCACGCTCGCCGATGCGGTTTAGGTCTTCCACCAGGGCCCGGACATCCGGCGCCATGGCATCCAGGGTCAACAATGTCGGCATTTCGCCTTTGATAGGATCCTCGGCCGGTATTTCAGGCATGGGTTCGCCGGCAGCGGGGGCCGTGCCGTCCAGGCGGGCCAACAGGGTACCCAGGGCAATGATGTTCATGGCATTGCTGCGTTCATAGCTGGCCAGGATCATGGTAATCCGGTCCAGGTCATCGCCATCAAGGCCGGCGGCGCCCAGGGCCGGGCCGCTCAACCCCGCCAGCACTGGCACATCCAGGCCCGCGCGTAACGCCGCTGCCTGGGCCGTAACGGCGCCACTTGCATATAGCGGTTTTAGGGCCTGCCAGCCCCAGGGCAGGGCACCGGGCAAAACCGCCAGATGCCGCCAGATCAGATTGACCACCGGCACCCCAAGGGTGGCGCGGATATCGGCGTAAAGATCCGCGATCTCGCCGGTGGCATCGGCCTCGGTAACGGTTGCGACCGGGTCGCCCGAGACATTTGCCATATCAGGGTATCAGGACGATCTTGCCGTAGGCGCCGGGCCGCAGTACCGCGTGGTGGGACTCGACGGCCTCGGCCAGGGGTAGCTCTTTCCCAATCACGGGGTTCAGGCGGCCATCCGCCAGGCCCTTACCCAGGGCGGCGTGGATCGTCGTCATTTCGTCGGGTGAGGTATTGGGCAGGGCGATGCCGATGATATCGAGGTCCTTCATCATGGCTTCCCGTGGATTGATTTCAACCGGGCCACGGTTGCCGATGACCACGATGCGGCCGTATTTGGCGGCGATATCCATGTCCCTGGCCAAATTGACGTTGGCCAGCATCTCCAAGATAATGTCCGGGCCCCTGCCGCCCGTCAGCGCGGCCACTTCATCCAGATAGCCCTCTTTCGTGTGATCCAGCACATGGCCCGCACCCTGTTTCCGGATTAACTCAAGGCCCCGTTCGCTGCCGGCGGTGCCGATGGTTAGAATGCCATTGCCAACGGCGATTTGTAGGGCGGCGGTGCCGACCGCGCCACTGGCCCCATGCACCAGCACGGTTTCCCCCGTTTTAGCCCCACCGCGTTGGATCAGGGCCCGATAGGCGGTGCCATAAGGGATGCCCATGGCCGCACCCTGGGCAAAGCTGACGTTGCCGGGTAGGGGGCAGAACTGTTCGGCTCGGCGCACCAATTGTTCGGCATAACAATCGCCCCACGCCTCGCCGAGGGAACCGGCGGCATAGACCCGATCACCAGGTTTGAAGCTGCGGACACCGTCGCCCACCGCCAACACCGTGCCGGCGGCATCGCTGCCGGGGATGAAGGGGAGATCCGGCCTGATCAGGTGCACACCGGCGCGGATATAGGTATCGACCGGATTGACGCCAATAGCTTCGACCTTGATCACGACCTGGCCGGGGCCGGCGGCCGGATCCGGCACGTCTTCGTACCGCAGTACGTCCGCGTCACCAAATTCATATATCCTAACAGCTTTCACGATTTAGCCCCTTTTCACTCTGCGCCTTCAACGATAAACGCACTGCCGGTGGAGGCGGCCTGACGCAGGCCAACAATGGCCTGATATTCCTCTGAATTATACCATTCCCGGGCTTTCTCGTAACTCGGGAATTCAATCATCACGACCCGTGGCCCTGGTTCTGCGCCTTCCAGGCTCTCCCATTGTCCGGCCCGGACGATAAACTTGCCGCCAAATTTGGCGACGGTGCCGGGTGTCTGTGCGGTATATTTCGCGTAGGCTTCAGGATCGTGCACGTCGATCTGGCCGATCATGTAACCTTTTGCCATCGCTTGTCTCCTATCTGCGTCAAAGCATCTCTTCGGGTTTGATGTTGCGGATATTATTGCCGCCACGGACCAGTTTCTCGGCGGTCAATTCCAGCAGGGTCAGATTGGCCATGGGAATGGCCTTATATTGCGACAGGGGCGCGTCGTTGACGTAGCAGATCAAGGTGCGCAAAACGCCGCCATGAACGGCCAGAAAGACCCGCTCGCCTGGCGCTATGCCAGCGATAATGTCCGCGACACCGGCGACCACCCGGTCTTGCAGGTCTGCCAGACTTTCCCCGCCCCAAGGCGCGCCCTCCCAGGGTGCTTCGTGCCAGGTGCGGACGGCATCCGGATCCCGCTTCTCGACCTCCGTTGCCAATAGACCTTCGAACCAGCCCAGGCCGATCTCGATACAGCGCGGCTCGATCGCGTCGGGGGGCCGGCCAAACAGGCAATCCACGGTTTGCCGGCAGCGCAGGGCGGGGGAAGAGACGATGCGGTCGGGCTGGTAGGGCATGCGTTTGCCCAACGCTATGGCCTCGCTGCGCCCATCATCGGAAAGGGAGCTGTCCATCTGGCCTTGGAAACGCAGGGGCGGGCCATTCCAAACCGTGTGGCC
>CAUZBE010000387.1:0-3724 GCA_963577885.1 Alphaproteobacteria bacterium | reverse complement strand
CGGGAGCGGGAATTGAGCTATATGCTGGGCTTTGCCGAAAGCAAGGTCGTGGTCGCGCCTCACAACTTTCGCGGCTTCGCCTACAAATCGATGATCGAGAAGATCCGCGGCGATTTGCCTGATCTGCGCCATGCGTTCTATGTGGACGGCGACGGTGTGGATGATTTCGCCACGGCCCTGTTACGCGAGCCCTTGGAAGACCGCGCCGATGCGGAGGGCGTGCTGGCCGCGCTGCGGCCCGGACCCAATGATGTGAACGAGGTGATTTATACCTCCGGCACCACGGGGCAGCCAAAGGGCGTAATGCATACCGCCAATAGCACCTTTGGCCATTTGAGTAGCTGGATTGAGCATAATCGTCTGGACCATGACGACAAGGTTTTTATGGCCTCGCCCCTGGCCCATCAGACCGGCTTCCTGTACGCCATTCTCCAACCCATAATGTTGGGCGCGGAAGTCGTGCTGCTGGACCGTTGGGATGCCCCGGTGGGTGTGGAATTGATACAAATGCACGGCTGCACCTTTACCATGGGCGCCACGCCCTTCCTCAGCGACATCGTTGAAATGCCCAACGTGCAGAAATTTGATCTGTCAAAATTGCGCATTTTCGCCTCGGCCGGCGCGCCGATCCCGCCGTCCCTGGTGCAAAAGGCCGCCGCCAATTTCTCCTTCAAGGTGCTGTCCGGCTGGGGCATGACGGAATGCGCCTGCTCCACCATCTGCAGCCTCGACGACCCGGCGGAAATGGCCTGGACGTCTGATGGCTTTCCCCTGCCCCACACCGAGGTCATGGTCCAGCGGCCGGATGGCAGCCCGGCGCCCCAAGGCGAAGAAGGGTTGTTGAAGGTCCGTGGTCAGCCCATGTTCGTAGGTTACCTGAAAAAACCGGAGCTGCATGGCAGGGATGCGGACGGCTGGTTTGATACCGGCGACCAGGCTTTCATGCATCCGGACGGTTATATCCGCATCACCGGCCGGGCCAAGGATATCATCATCCGCGGTGGTGAAAACATCCCCGTGGTGGAGGTCGAAGATGTGCTCTATCGCCATCCGGCGGTCGCCGAGGTGGCCGTGGTGGGTATTCCCGATGACCGCCTGGGAGAGCGGGGCTGCGCCTTCGTCACCTTGCAGCCGGGCGGCTGCCTTGATCTGGTGGGAATGCTCCGCTATCTCGACGAAATTGGCACAGCGAAGCAATATTGGCCCGAACATTTGGAAGTCGTCGAGGCCATGCCGCGCACCCCCAGCGGCAAGATCCAGAAATTCAAGCTAAGGGAGATGGCGGCAACGTTTAGCCGCTAGCATAAAAGCATCATGAATAATAACGATGCGGCAAAGCAGCAAAAGGAAACCCGCGATAACTGGTCGTTGCGGGCGGGTGAATGGAACCAGCAGGCCGACCACATGGCCAAATTGGCCAAGGGCCTGAACGAGCCGCTGATCGCGGCGGCCGCTGTTGCGCTGGGCCACCAGGTTTTGGATATCGCTTCGGGTGTTGGCGAACCGGCTCTGTCCATGGCCCGTTTGGTCGGCCCCCAGGGCCAGGTCACCGCGACTGACCTGGTGGCCAAGATGCTGGCGGGGGCGGAACGCCGGGCCGGGGAACAGGGTTTGCGCAATATGCGGTTCCAGGTCACCCCGATGGAAGAATTGCCTTTCCCCGACGACAGCTTCGATGCCGTGACCTGCCGGCTGGGTCTGATGTACACTCCATCGCCAGAAAGGGCGGCGGCACAGGCGCGGCGCGTCCTGCGAACGGGGGGCCGCGCTGCCTTTCTGGTCTGGGGGCCGAAAGAGGACAACAGCCAGTTTGTCATCGTTGACCGGGTGCTGCGGGATATCGCCGGCATCGATCCGCACGAGGGCGCCTTTACACCGACCCGACTGGGGGAGAATGGCGCCTTGAACCAGGTGTTGCAGGCCGGCAGTTTCAGCGCTTGGGAGGAGCAGGCGCTGCGCTTTAGCCCACGGGTCGATCCGGACAGCAATTTCTGGCGTCCGCAACTAGCCCTGCGCCTGGGCGATCGCCTGGCTGCCATGGCTGAAGGCGAGCGCCTATGCCTGGATGATGCCATGCGCCAAGCCTATGAAGATCTAAGCGATGGCGACCGGGTGCAATTGCACGTTCACGCCCGGATCGGCGTTGGCACGGCATGAAGGATTGCCCCTGTCGCCGGCTAGAATACTGCAGGCTCTAGGGCTTCAAGATATAGAAATTTGGATGCAAATCATATGAAACCGCGCCGTCCTGTTCGGCCTTTGAACTCGTTAAAACAACAACCGGAAAGCGGCCCAGATGCTGATCCTGCTTGATATTTTTAAAGGCCTCTTGGGCCAATAGAACATCGCCCAGTCTATTAGTTACCTACGCCATCATTGTTTTGGCGGAGCGCCTTTAGCTTGACGTTATCGCCGAGGGCATGGAAAACGAGGAACAGGTAGTGGAGCTATGCGGGTTTGGCTGCTATTTCGGTCAAGGATTTGATTATTTCCGTCCGCTCTCCTGTCATGAAATCCGGCAGCTCATATCTCCTGGGCCGGCGCTTACGAATGTGCGCGCATAATACCGCGCGGCGCTGATTGGATGGCAGGTGTGGTATTGGCCCATGCCGTTACCGTCCCGGCCACCGCTCCTTCAACGCCATCAGGATTATGCCGGTGGCCATCAGCGCCAGCGCCAACCAGACACCCAGGCCCAGCCGTTCGCCGAAAATTAAGGCGCCCCAACCAATCCCGGCCAGCACCGCGAGATAGTTGAACTGGGCAAAAAAGGTCGGCCCGGCTAGGCGGATGACTTCCAGGAACAAGACTACGACGAAGCAATTCGCCACGATAGAGCCAAGCAGCGCCAAATCCCCGTCGCCCATGCCCCCCGGCAGGGACCATTGGCCCAGAGCCAACATGAACGGCGCCACGATGGCTGCTGAACCCATTAGAATACCGGCCGACATGGCGACCGAGGTTGCCTCCGGAGGCCGCAGCAGCGCCGCCGCGACATTGGCGGATGCGAAACATAAAGGCGCGAGCAACGAAAGCAGGAACCAACCGACCAGGTCGGCGGTTGGTAATACGGCCATTGGACCGACCAGGATGGTGACGCCGGCGAAGCCGAACAGAATACCCAGCACGCCAAGAAGATAAAGCCGCTCTATGCGAACACCGATACTGATCAAATAGGTAAATGGCGGTGAAAGCGCCAGCACCATGGTCAGCACGCCGGCCGGCAAATTGGGCGCGACATAGGTCAACAACGAAGTGGGTAAGCCAATCCCGAGGCCCCCGACCACCACATAGACCCGCAGATGCTGCCAGCTCCATGCCGGGGGGGCCTTGCGTGCGACGGCCAGAAGCCAAAGGATAATACCTGCGAAAAGCGAGGTCCAAAAAGCGTAACTTACCGGCGGCCAGCTCGCCTCGGCCGCTATCTTGTTGAGTGAAAACAAACTGCCATAAATGATCGCCGCGCCAACCAGCATGACGTAGGGCCAATAATCTAAACTCTTATTCACGGCATATTTTCTCCAGCCTTTTCCCAGACGGCACAACGATTGTGCGCGCGGTGGGCGATTTCAGCAAGACTTAGCGTTTGGAAACGTCATTTCGGCGGTATTGAAACCAGGCGAACAATACGGCAGGCAAAGAAACCCCACGCGCGTTGACGCCGGTATTAAACATATTGTCCAGCACCGTAAAATCCATGTATTATTGCGAGATGGGAGGGCCC
>CAUZBE010000386.1:0-3730 GCA_963577885.1 Alphaproteobacteria bacterium | reverse complement strand
CCTGATCGTGGGCAAAGACATCCCCCAGGCTAAGCCAGCAATCACCTTTCGGGGCCCGACGCCGACCCACGGTCAGCAATCGCGACAGCCGGCCGTAGGCGGCCCGATCCGTGGGGAAACACAGCAGGCTAAGATTTTCCTGTAAATCCACTTGCAAATCGAGCCGAGACCCGACGATCAGGCGGATACCGGCTTCTTTCGCTGCCCCATGGGCTCGCACCACTCCGGCCAGGCTGTTGCGGTCGGTAATAGCGATAGCGGATAAGCCCAGGGCGGCGGCGGTAATCGCCAGCTCGTCCGGATGGGAGCCGCCGCGCAGGAAGCTGAAATTGGAAGTGACCTGTAATTCAGCGTAGTTCATGGCGAACTGCCGCGTGCCCCAATTTTGTACCCGCCTTCGGCGGGACACACGGCAAACCCAGACCTTTTGACACAAAAATACCGCCAACCTATCCTCGCGAAGGCAAGAGTGACGGTAATAGTTGAGGAATAAAGTATAATCATTTGATTTCACGCAAAAAATCCATGCAGGTACCAGTCCGGCGGCGCGGACATATCGCTCCCGTACAGGCCCCGGCGGTATAGCCAGTAACGTTGTCCCCGGCTGTCTTCAATACGGTAATAATCACGAGTTTCCCGGGCCAGACCGGCCGTCTCAGCCTGCATGTCGTGCCACCATTCCGGCGCGATGCGTTCGGGGCCATCGCCGCCCCGCACTCGATGGGCGATGCCGCGCCAGCGAAATAACACCGGTGGACCGTCGGGCACTTCGGCCACCGCCTCGATCGGCTCCGGATGCGGCAACAGATAGACCGGGCGCTGGGCAATGTGACGCCATTGCTCCCCCGCCTCCGCCCCTGGCCCCACCCCCATCTCCCCTGCAGCCTCCGGCGTCAGGGGCGGCACCAGACGGGCGGCGATCTCCGGTTGATGACTGGGCATGGGTGCGAACCGGGCAACATTGGAGATCCCGAGACGGTTGCCTAGGCGGTCCAGCAAGGGGGCCAGATCAGCGCCGGCGCCGTCTTTGGAAGTGGTCCCATCAAGCGTGATTTGCCCGGCCGGCAGGGGGTCGCTTTGCTCGGCCATGAGAACCATGAGATCGGCGCCGAAATTAGCTTCCAGACTGGGCAGATGTTCGGCTAGCAGACGCAACAGGTGGCCGGGCTCCCGGCTGGCCCGGTTCAACCCCGCGCCGATCCGCTGCACCGTGCCGTCGGCTAGATACAAACGCAGCTCCACGCACCGCGCGCCATGTTCCTCCCGCTCCAGCACCGTGCACAAATCAGCTACCAACTGCCCGGCGGCCCGCGCGATATGGTCGCGGTGGCCAATGGGTTCGGGGAAGGCAATACGGCTCCAGAAACTAGTCCGCGCTGGGCGCGGCGACAGGGGTTCGGGGGCCCGTCCCAGGGCCTGGTCCAGGCGGTAGGTGACCTCGCGGCCAAAGCGGGCCGTCAGGGCGCCGCGTGGCAGGGCGTATAATTCGCCAATCCGCCCCAGGCCTAGACGGGCCAGGTCATCCGCCGCAGCTGGGGAGAGGCGCAAGGCCGCCACGGGCAACGGGGCCAGGGCCGTTTGGCCCCCACCAACCGGCACGATGGTTGTCGCGTTCCCGCCATAACGGGCTGCCGCCCAGGCCGTGCCCAAGGTATCGGCGATCGCGATTTGGGCCCGGATGGAAAAATCCGCCAGGCGCCGGGACAAATCAGCCAGCATGGCCGCTTCACCGCCAAACAAATGGGCGCATCCCGTCACATCAATGCAGATGCCGTGCGGACCTTCTTCTTCCCCAGCCAGGGTTACCCAGGGGCTGTAGCGGCCGCACCAATCGGCCAGGCTGGCCAAAGCGCGGGCATCCTCCCTTGGCGCCATTGGCTGGACCGCCAACCCCGGCACCAGGGCCCGGGCATCGGTCAACATCATGCCCAATCGCACGCCGGCCTGGACCGCCGAGGCATTGAGCGCACCGATACGTTGATTGTTCTCTTGCGCCCTGATCAGGGCCAGAGGCTGTCCCCGCTCCGGCCTATCTTCGGACCAATCTGCCTTAGGCGCGCGCCGCCAGGTCCGGCACAGCCGGTCCACCGGCCATTGGGGCAGCCACAGGGATAGGATTCGTTTTTCGCCGTTCTCCATCGTATTCATGCCGTTCATCCCCCGTGCCGAACTCACTGAAACTGTCGCCGTTCCATTGCAACAGCCACTCACCGGGCCGCCCGCCCTTGCAGCGCAGCAATTCGGCCCGGCAGCGGGGGGCGCCAATGCCGGCATAATCTATTGTTGGCGCGCTGGGAGCGGAGCTGATCCGCCAGCGGGTCAAGCCAGCGATGATGCCCAGACCGGCATCACCTCCATCATCATCCCCGGCATGCAGCAACAGGGCGGTAACGCCGGAGGCTTCCGCCGCCAATTGCAGGCGCCGGCTTTGCCCCAAATCGAGGCGCGTCACCTCGCCCACCACCATGGCCAGGCCGGTACATTTCAGGCCTTCCTCCATGGCCCACAGGCGCTGTTGATCATCCCGGCCATGAACCAGGATCAACTGCCCCGGCCCCAAACCAAAAGCCGCCAGGCCAGGCCCGTACAGCCCATACCGCGATGGACACCACAGCACCCGGCCATCCGTATGATCTCGGCCGCTGGCCAGGGCGGCCCGCCGGGCCGCCAGCACGGCCGCAAAGGCTAACGCCGCCCCGCCGCCGCCCCCGTTCACTGGGCCCGCGCGCGCGCGCGCATGGCTGCCCAGAATTTCATGCAGAGCGCCCCGGGCTAGGCCGCCGCCCGGCAGCATTTGGTCAATCTCTGGCACGCCAAGGGTCAGAGGCGGCGCTCCCTGGACCTGGACTGGTGGGGCATCCGCGACGGCCTTAATGGCCGCAACGCGCCGGCGCAACGCCGCCACCGCATCCCCTCGTTCGCGTCCGCTCACTGCACGTCCTTTCCAAGGCTTCTGCATGTTCCTATTTTGTTCTTATTTCCCTTAGAGTCAAGTCAAACCTGAGGCGAATGGTAATCCGGGCTGGCGCGCCCGTGCTATATCTGGTACTACACGCCCGCCGCGCGGTCACTACCGCGTTTGGCCAACTGATCCCCGGTAGCTCAGTTGGTAGAGCAGGCGGCTGTTAACCGCCTTGTCGCAAGTTCGAGTCTTGCCCGGGGAGCCAACAACATCAGGGGCTTAGCCTTATAGGGGCTAGGCCCCTTTTGCTTCAAATCATCAATAAGCTACCACGGAAGCGGGATATAGCGGGGAAACAGGGCGATAGATCGGGACGATGCAATAGCACCCCGATCATTAACTGCCGCCGCGGTATCACCACCGCTCAAGTTGCCCTATCTCAACGCACATCAATGGGAAACCGGCATCAATTTCGGAAAAACAAGGGGCTCTTCAGACGGGCCCAGGGTTTACCTAAGCCGCTCTAAAATAGGATCGACACGGTCCGCGGAAGTAACGTCTGGTCGAGAAGAATTTTGCGCTGTTCCAGCCGCCATGATTTGCCGGCGCGCTTGAGGATATCTTCACGCCGGCCGACGTAAACCGCATCCATCCGTTCGAGGCGCGTCTGATAAATTATGAAGTTACAGAACACTGTGGCCTTGGTCTTATCAACGCGAACGATTTCAATATTGGAGAGCATTCGCCGCGTTCGTGAGGCCGGTGTCTCGGCATGGGCAAAGCCTGAATGCAGCCGCTGAACTCTTGCTTTTAGAAATGCCAGATCGT
>CAUZBE010000385.1:0-3732 GCA_963577885.1 Alphaproteobacteria bacterium | reverse complement strand
TGGAGTCAAACAACGACTCGGCGAAAACTCAACTCATTGTTTTTACTGGGAAATTTGGTGCACCCGACAGGATTCGAACCTGTGACCTCTGCCTTCGGAGGGCAGCGCTCTATCCAGCTGAGCTACGGGTGCCGATATGCCTGGGCTAGGTTGTCCGAGCCGGGTGAAACTAGGGGATTTTTGCCTATCCCGCAAGCTGTGTGTCGCTTGCGGCGCGGTTTGCGCTTCCGGACTTGTTGCTTGTCGGGCTGCAATGGGTATCATCCCCCGTGTAGACCACCCGTGCAGAGAAATGGATAACGCCATGGCCCACGAAGCGCCGGAAACAGTTGAGGTCGAGGAAATAACGGTCCGTTGCGACGGCGGCGGTTCCCTGGGCCATCCCACGGTCTATTTGAATATGGGCGAAAAAACCTGGGTCGAATGCCCCTATTGCGACCGCAAATTCGTCCTGGCCCAAAATCGGCAATCGTCACATTAGGAGTATCTTTTTTTGTTCACGCCAGTGCGCCTTGGCGCGGCGGCGGTCCGGCCCAGTGAATTTCGCCACGTTGATCTGGGGCATGGGGTTGTCGCGCAGGGCGGTAGCGGATATGGGCTGTATCATGACGTGATCCACCACCACCTTGACTAGGTCGCGCACCTGTTGGGAGCTGCTTTTCGAGAGTAGGCAGATTACCGGCAGGCCCTTGCGTGGCGTGGCGTCGGGATCGCGCAGGCTAGCTAACAAGGCCCTGGTTTCCCGGTCCGAAGTGCCGATGTTGGCGACCACCACATGGGCGTGGAAACCCGACAATGCCTGCAGCGCCGCCGCCGCCGTCTGCACGGCTACGATATTCAGCACTTCGCCCAGGGCCATGCGGTCGGTGGTGCCGACCCAAAGTATTAGCGCCTTTAATGGCGCCGCCACAGATTTCGGGCCAGGCGATGGCGATGGCTTCGATATTTGAGACAAGAGGCAATTCCATAATGGGCCAGGCGGCTCGCCCCGGCATGGCGGAATAACCACTTTAGCCCATGCCGGGCGGCTTTTAGACCAACAGTAATATTCCCCGTCAGAGCCGCCGTGACAGCTGCCGCGAAAGCGGCTAGTACAGGGCTTATGACAGCAACCACACCCACCGGCGCCAACCTGGGCGACAGCGACACGGCCGCCGCGGCGGCGGCCCCGGGCGCGGACGGCCGGGTGATCGGCCTAGTCGGCGGGGCACATTTTCTCAGCCATTATCTGATCTATCTGCTGCCGCCCATTCTGCCGCTGTTGAAAGCGGATTTTGGGGTTGGTTACGCCGCGCTGGGTCTAATCATGACGGTATTCAACGTCGCTTCGGGGCTGACCCATGTACCCATGGGGTTCATGGTCGACCGGTTCGGGGCCCGGCGTCTGTTGCTCTATGGCGTGGCCGTATCAACTCTAGCCTATGTGGGCATGGGCGCCTTTGGCAGCTATATCGCCATGTTGATCCTAGCCGCCGTGGCCGGCGTTGCCAACAGCGTCTATCATCCGGCCGATTACGCCCTACTGTCCGCCTCGATCTCCAACAAGCGCATTGGCCGGGCGTTCAGCCTACACACATTCGCCGGCTTTGCCGGTGGCGCGGTGGCGCCGCTGGTCATGGCCTATGCCTCTATCCATTGGGGCTGGCGCACGGGTTTGCTGTTGACCGGGGGTTTTGGCCTGGCGGTCTGGCTGCCATTGCTGTTCAGCCGCCGATACCTGTCGGACGGGGTCGCCGGAAAAGGGGCCGCGCCGGCGCCAGCCATAGAAGAGGCCGGTCAGACAACGGGCCAATTACAAGGTGGGGCGCCGCAAAAAAGCGGCATGGCGCTGTTGCTGTCCATGCCGATCATCATGTGTTTTTTGTTTTTCGTCATGCTGTCCATGTCCCAGGGCGGTCTGTCCACCTTTGCCGTGGCCGCCTTTATCGCCATTCAGGAGATTTCCCTGGAAGCAGCGCAAATGGCCCTGACTGCTTTTTTAGTCGGCAGCGCCGTCGGGGTCTTGCTTGGCGGCCAGATCGCCGACCACACGCGGCATCATGAATGGGTGGCGGTAACCGGTTTCCTAATCACAGCGGTAGTGATTTTTCTGGTCGGCAACGTCTTGCTGTCGGCGGGCTGGGTGATTGCGGCCATGGCCCTAGCGGGCTTGAATTTCGGCGCCATCATGCCGTCACGGGACATGCTGGTGAGGGCCGTCACGCCGGAAGGCTCCATGGGCAAGGTGTTCGGTTTTGTCTCCACCGGCCTCAATCTGGGCGGTGCCGTCACGCCGGTCTTTTTTGGCTGGCTGATGGATCAGGGAGAGCCGCGCCTGTTATTCTGGTTCGCGCCGCTGTTCATGTTACTGGCCACGGTTACCGTGCTGGCTGCCCGCTACGCCCAGCCCAAGACCCAGGCGCCCTAAAGAAATTCCGGATTGATGAGAATCGCAAAGCGATTCTAAGTGATTGGAATAATTTCTCTAATTCTAAAGATCTGAGAATTTTCAGAATGGAAATGCTCTAATGGCGACGGGGCGGTGTTGCAAAGGACTGGAAAACAGCGATGGGAACGGGGCAAGAAAAACACCGTGCCGCTCTTCAATTGCGACCAGCAAAGCTCTATTTTAAACGTAGTATGATTGTGTGCGCGTGGTACAATTTGCTGGGAGATGTTGGCCGGATGGCACCGCCCTTGAAGCAAAAGCAAGTTACAACGCCCTCGGTGGCGGGGGCTGGATACGTCCTGAGGATGCTGCCGATCGTCATCGCGACAGCCTTGGCCGCGATGGCCGTTACCGTTCCCGGCCCGGCGCGAGCCCAGAATATCCAGCGGATCGCAGCCATCGTCAACGATGAAGTAATCTCGCGCTACGATGTGGAACAGCGGGTCCGCTTGGTGATTTCCACCAGCAAGCTGGACGATACAGCTGAAACGCGCCGCCACCTGCGGCAACAGGTTCTTCGCGGCTTGATTGATGAAAGCCTGCAATCCCAGGCCGCCCAGCAACATTCCGTCCAGGTTAGCCAATCGGATTTGGACCGAGCCTACAGCTTTATTGAAAAAAGAAATAAGGTGCCTCCGGGCGGCTTAGGTCAATTCATGCAGGCAAACCAGATTCCAAAAGCCGCTCTGGAAACCCAAATACGGGCCGAAATTTCCTGGTCCAAGCTGGTGCGCCGCCGCCTTGCCCGGAGCGTGCAAATTGGCGATGAAGAGATTGACGAGGTTCTGGCAAGATTGCGGGCCAACGCGGGGCGTTCAGAACGACAGATCTCGGAAATTTTCCTTCCCGTCGATACCCCGGAACAGGAAGAGGATGTGCGCCGCGCCAGCATAAGCCTGCTGCGGCAATTGCGCGGGGGTGCCACGTTTGCCGCCATGGCCCGCCAATTCAGCCGAGGCGCCACCTCGGCCCAGGGCGGCGCCGTAGGCTGGGTGCAACCGGGCCAACTTGCCGCGGCGTTGGATATTGCCATTGCGAAACTGGACGTCGGGGCGGTGTCCGAACCCGTCCGGGCCGGGGGCGGCTACTATCTGCTACGCTTGCACCAACGCCGGAAAATTGCCGCGGAAGCCGGCAGCAGCATGCAACTACAGTTGAAACAAATCCTGCTGCCCCTACCTGAAGACGCGGGGGAAGACGCGGTCAAGATCCAGGAGAAATTGGCCCAGACAGTGTCGGAAAATGCCACGGGGTGCAGCGGGGTTAATGCCGTGGCGAAGGAGCTGAAAGTCGACGGCGCCACC
>CAUZBE010000384.1:0-3737 GCA_963577885.1 Alphaproteobacteria bacterium | reverse complement strand
CGGGTCGATCAGCAACGCGTCCATACCGTGGGTCAGTACCTCGCGGATGTTGCACCGATCGGACGCGACGATGGCCCGGCCCAGCGCCATATATTCGAACAGCTTTAACGGGGATGCGTATTTGACCACTTGCGGCTGCAGCGCGATGTCGAAGGCGGCAACATAACCGGTTACGTCGTCACGGGCGATAATGCCCATGACCGTCAATTGGTCCACCATGTCGCGGGCCTTGGTCTGGGCTTCTAGGGCGGCCCGCGCCAGACCGTCACCGACTACGAGGTAATGTAACTCGTCGCGGTTCGCCGCTGCGGCCATGACGTCGATGACCCGCCCCAGCCCATGCCAGTCGCGCATGAAGCCGGTAAACTGAATATTAGAAACATTTTAATATAATAAGAGTAAGGTCATCAGGCCAACGGGTGTGGGCGCGGCGGCCCATGCTGGTTTGCACAAAAATTGGCCGGGCCACGGAGAAATGCCTTACTTTCGATCCTCCCGGGTGCTATAGGGCGCCCAACGAGATCAATCGAGACGGATACAATATCATCCCTACGATAGCTAAACCACCAATGGGCCGTGACCATCCAATTGTTCACGAAGCCCTTCACACCGTGACGAACGGAGAACAGGCCCGGACCTGGCTGCGCATTCTCAATGGTTATGCGCGGCCCAGCACCTCACGTAGCGTTGCCGAATTGGCCGTTACGGTGGTACCGCTTATTGCGCTCTGGGTGGCCATGGTCGCCAGCTTACAATTCGGCTATTGGATTGCGTTGCTGTTGTCGGTGCCGGCGGCGGGCCTCCTCGTCCGTCTATTTTTGATCCAGCATGACTGCGGCCACTATTCGTTCTTCAAGTCGCGCTGGGCCAACGATTTGGTTGGCCGATTTATCGGCGTCTTCACGCTGACCCCGCACGCCTACTGGCGCAACGCCCATGCCATCCATCACGCCACGTCGGGTAATCTGGACCGCCGGGAAATCGGCGGTGTCGAGGTCGTGACGGTACGGGAATACCGCGCCATGTCGCGGTGGCAGCGCTTGAGTTACCGGTTGTACCGCAACCCGTTGGTGATGCTTGGCATGGGCCCGACCTATCTGTTCGTGCTCAAGTTCAGGTTGCCGCTGGACATGTTGCACGGGCGCCATAAAGTACTGATGAGCGTGATGGCGACGAACCTGGCGATCTTCGCGGTCATCGTCTTGGTGGGGCTGGTCATCGGATTTACCGAGCTCGCCATGGTCCAGGTACCGATCACCATGATCGCCTCGTCCATTGGCGTTTGGCTGTTCTATGTCCAGCATCAGTTCGAGAACGTCTACTGGTCAGAAAACAAGGACTGGGACTTCCATCAGGCGGCGGTCGAGGGCAGTTCATTTTTCGATCTGCCCTGGGGCATGCGCTGGTTCACCGCCAATATAGGCGTCCATCACGTGCACCACCTGTGCAGCCGCATCCCCCACTACCGCCTGCAAGCCTGCCTAAAACAGATCCCCGAGCTGCGCGAGGTGAACCGTATTACCCTGCAAGGTAGCCTGAAGACCCTTCGTCTGGCATTGTGGGATGAGGAGCGGCGGCGGATGGTAGGTTTCCGCGCCCTGCGCCAATAACGGGTGAACCCCGGCCGGTTGGCCGCCCCGCACTACTGGCACGGAAAAGAAAACGGCGGCCCCGAAGGACCGCCGCTTCACGCAGCCTATAGTTCAATTTGCAGGGAATCAGGCCGCTTTTTGCTTACGACGCCGTGCGAATCCGAGACCCGCGAGGCCCAGGCCGAACAGGGTCAGGGTGGCGGGCTCGGGGATTTAGGAGGCTCCAATTGTGAGGTTGTCAATACCGAAAGAGCCTAACCGGGTAGTCCTTCCGTTGGCGGGTCCGCAATGGCAAGGATCGTCGCTGACATTACGGGGCCAAGTTGCTATTTCTTGCCCTGGGCGCGGCGGGGATCTGGTATTTGCGATAATAAGGTCTAAGAATTCTAGCGGCATGAGTGCTCCTCTCAACCAATCACACCCCTATAGATTCAGATAATCGCCGAAATAAAAACCCTTCGACTTGACCTCAAGTAATTAGCGTTGATCAGACCTGGCTTAAGGTGCTGGCTGGCCGCGCCCCCACATCAGGTATTAAGCAGTTGTTTTACCCCTACACCTGTCGGGCAAGCTTCGTCTTATTTGACTATGTCCGTTAATGTGTACTGGGAACGTTATTCTGCCAGAGATCAATTAGTTAGCAAGAAAGGCACTTTGGATTTCGTCATGTACGCGGTTTTCGATGGGATTACGATGACATATTTGTCGGAGGTAGCCATTGCAAACAATTGTTTCTACTTGATTAGCGCTTATACTGATTTCGGCTTACTCGGACCAAAACTAAAGGATGGAAGGCCTATCATTACCATTCGTCCGACACTGTTCGTCGCCCCGTTTCTTTGTCACAACCTTAATTTCAAAGGCCTTGGAGACGATACAATTCTCAATCATGAGGATTGGCGGCTGTTTGGCTTCAACCCAGAAGATACTCTATCCGAATTCAAGCAACTTACGCTTTGCGGAGAGATCATCATGCAGTCTGCTAGCGCCGTTATTCAAATCTCTTAGAAAGCTAAAAGCATGGAGGAGCTCGTAAATGGCTTCGTTGACAGCTGATTTTGACGAGCTGGTGTGTAGAGTCGAAGCCGGACGCTAATTCACGCACGCGAGCTTCGAGCCCATCTTCTACCTCGTTTTTCAGTCGCGAAAGATCCCTGAAGTAAAACGCCACGTACCGTCCTGGATGGGCCGATTGAAGAATGCCGGGTGGCATGTGGAGACTTTCTCCGTTGCAGAGCACATTGCAGAGATACTGAGCACAGCGACAATGCGAAAGATCTGGTTGGCGGCCGATCAAAGGATACTCTGAATTGGGACAAGGCCAATAAACCGCTATGGTCCGAAGGCGCCCTAGATATATTTTATGACGTTACCGCAACGAGGTTAGTAATGGACGTTGTGCTACAAAGTTTTGTGACCGGGTTTCCGGTCTTGATGCTTCATCTTCTGGTTACCCTGGCCATGCTGGCGGGTGGTGTGTGGCTTTACACTGTAATCACGCCGCACAAGGATTTCACCCTGGTGCGGGATGGCAATCTGGCTGCCGCCATTTCCCTGACCGGGGCCATTTTGGGCCTGGCAATTCCCCTGGCCTTTTGCATGGCGCCATCGGTCAGCGTAGGGGAAATCGTCATTTGGGGTTTGCTGGCGGTGTTGGTGCAGATCCTGGCCTTTACCCTGGCCGATCTGTTGTTGCGCGATCTATCGGCCCGGATCGAAGGCGGTGAAATGGCCCCAGCGGTGCTGCTAGCCGGAATCAAGCTATCGGTGGCGGCCATCAATGCCGCCGCCATTTCAGGTTAGCGTTCGGCCCATGGCCATCGAATTACCCAGCTGTCCGCGCCTGCATTGTTGATCCCGGCATGAGCTTGCAATCATGAACCGGCTGACCTATCTGGTTGCCCTGCTGGCTATCCTCTTTGCAATCGTCAATGCCCTGGTAGCCGAGGACGATGGCCCGCGCCGGCCCCGGCAATCCGCCTTGCCAATGCCGCCGCGCCAGGTGGCGCCGATGGGGTCAACCATTGAGGTGGATGTGGTGGCCAAGGGTTCCAGCACCGGCACTGCGTTTGCCATTACCGATGATGGCTGGTGGCTGACCGCCCGCCATGTGGCCCATGGCTGCGATGCCATAGGGATCCAGAC
>CAUZBE010000383.1:0-3742 GCA_963577885.1 Alphaproteobacteria bacterium | reverse complement strand
GCCGTATCGCCAGCCAGACCGGGGTCATCACGGCAACCGATCTGTTCAATACCGCGCCCGAAGATGCGGTACGAAACCTGGTAGCCTGGACCGCGCAGGACGATTTCCGATTTCGCATCGTCCCGGCGTTCGGCGGCGCCAGCGTGCCCGCGGCCCAAGGGGTCGCGCGGGTGGCCGAATTGATAAAATTGAATAATGACAAACTGCGTTTTGGCATCGTCAAACTGGTTACCGACGGCTCCATCCAGGGCATGACGGGTAGGATGAAATGGCCCGGCTATTACAATGGCCTGCCAAACGGCGTGTGGAATACCGGGCCGGACCAATTGGAAGGTATGGTGCAGGCCTACCACGATGCCGGCCTGCAGGTTTATATACATACCAACGCCGACGAGGCCTCGGAAGTGGCCATCAACGCCATCGAGGCAGTGCTGGCCTGCTCCCCCCGGCGCGATCACCGCCATACCTTGCAACATTGCCAGATGGCGGATGAAAGTCAGTTCCGCCGCATGGCGGCCCTGGGCATCGGCGTGAACCTGTTTTCCAACCATATCTATTATTGGGGCGACGAGCATCGGGCGAAGACCATGGGGCCGGACCGGGCCAAGCGCGTTAACGCCGCCCGAACGGCGGAGCGACTGGGCGTGCCCTTCGCCATTCATTCCGATGCCCCGGTGACCCCGCTGGGGCCATTGTTCACGGCCTGGTGCGCGGTCAACCGTTTGACCGCGTCGGGTTATACGCTGGGTCCGAACGAGCGGATTTCCGCGGCCTCCGCCCTGCAGGCGATCACCATCGGCGCCGCCTATAGTATGAAGATGGATAAGGAGGTCGGCAGTATCGAGGTCGGCAAGCGGGCCGACTTTGCGGTCCTGGAGGATGATCCGACGGTGGTGGCGCCCGAAATCCTGCGCGATGTGCCGGTCTGGGGCACGGTTTTGGGCGGCCATGTGTTTCCTGCCCGGGACGGCGATTAGCGGGATAGACATGGCCATTCCGTTGACGGTCATTGGTGGTTTCCTCGGCGCCGGCAAGACCACCCTGCTGAATGATTTGCTTGCTCAGGACACGGGCTTGCGCTTTGCCGTGGTGGTCAACGATTTTGGCGATCTGGCGGTGGATGGCGATCTGCTGTCCGCTCACGGCGGCGATACGGTGACACTGGCCAATGGCTGCATTTGTTGCACCATGGGCGATGATCTGCTGCTGGCCATGATGAATCTGGTGCGACGGCCCGATCCCCCCGAACATATATTGGTGGAAGCCAGCGGCGTCGCCGACCCCCGGCCCATCGCCGATATTGCCGTGCTGCATCCTGGTCTTATCCGGGATGCGGTGGTGGTGCTAGCCGATTCGGAATTGGTCGAAGAGACGGCGGCGGACCAATACGTGGGCGATACCGTACGCCGGCAATTGGCAGCAGCCGATCTAGTGATCCTGAACAAGTGCGATCTGTTGGACGACAATGACCAGAACAAGGTGCATCATTGGGTGGCTGGGCAGGCTCCGAACGCGGCAATCGTGAAGGCGCGCCGGGCTCGGGTGCCGGCGGAGATTCTGTTTGGTGCGGCGATGAGATTGCCGGCATCCGCCGCCGGGCATAGCCGCGGCCATGAAGATGCCTTCCGTGTGGTTTCAATCACCTTGGCCCGGTCCTTGGACGAGTCTACGTTTTTGGCGTTCGCGGCAAACCTGCCCAAATCTGTTCTGCGGGCCAAGGGTATTATTCGGTTGCGGGACCGTCCCGGCCAATGGGTATTTCAACTGGTGGGCCGCCGCCATGAACTCAGTCCGGCGGAAAATTCCCCGCCGGAAAACCATTTAGTTTTTCTGGGTACGCCGGAAATGCCCGGCGAAGCCGCGTTGCGCGCTCTGCTTGAAGTGGCTCTGCGCGATTAGGGTGTCCGGCAGCATCATATAGGTGGCAAGGGCAAGCATTCCGATGCCGCCAAATCGGCCAATAAAATTGCCTCGCAGTAGAACTCTTTCTCCCAGCACCAGCAGGGCGATGCCAACAACCCAGAGCAGGTTTATGACGCCGCCGGCAAACAGAAACGCCATCAGCAGCCAACAATATCCCAGGCAATAGGCGCCGTGGGAGAGGCCTATTTTCACGGCGTCCGGGTCGCCTGGCTACCAGCCGGTCATCAAAAAACTCACGGGCGAGCGGCATTTGCCCAAACATGCCTGTTTCAGGGGTGACAGTTGATGGGCGCCGCAGGTCAGAAACAGACCGACGGTCAGGGTTCGGCCGGTTCCCACCATCACGGGCGAAAGCAAGGCGGCTTCGGTTAAGACCCATTGCACCAGGGTAGCCAACTGGCTGAAGCCGCCCTAGACGAGAAGATTAGGTCTCTATAAAAAGGGCAATCCGGCGGCCGGGCTTTTCACTGCCTACTGCTTACGCTTGATCGTGGCGAACAATAGGATCATCGGCGCCGCGCTGGGCGCCATCATCACCCACCACATAATCAGCATCAGAAGAAAGCTGGTCAGGGATATTGCGCCATGACCATCCCCATGGCGCCCCCTACGGCGCTCCTCGTCCCCATACCTATCAGGCGCATATCGCCCTGAGAAATATCTCTGGTGAGGATGACAAGATAAGTCCACGACAGTATGGTCAAGGCGGCCAGGGCAGTGACCACCGGGGCACGGTCGTACCGTAGAATACGTTCCATTTACGGCTTCCGGTGTTCCGCCATCAGATTACCGTAGTTGCCCACCAGGACCAGGGCGCCGCCGACAAAGACCCAAAGCTCCAATGCCTCGCCATATATCAGCACGCCGACCGCGGCGATGATGGGCAGGCGCAGAAAATCCATGGGCGCGACGACGATGGCGTCGGCCAGACTGAAGGCGCGGATGATGTAGAAGTGGGCGGTGAAGCCCAGGATTGCCACTAGGATCAACCACAGGCCCGTCACCGGGGTTGGCCAGTGCAAATCGTTAATGGCCAGCAACAAGCCCACCGGGGTTTGGATCAGTGTCATATAGAATATGATGGTCAGCGGTTTTTCCGTCACCGTCATGCGTTTGGTCGCCATCAAGGAGCCGGCGAACCCCACGGCGCCGATCAACATAATGATGGAACCCAGGCTGACATCCGCCAGCCCGGGACGCAGGACCACGAGTACGCCCATAAAGCCCAAGGCCATGGCCGCCAAACGCATTCTGGTCAAACTCTCCCCCAGTAGCAGGGGCGCCAGGGCCGTGACCCATAGGGGCGTTGTGAATTCCAAGGCGAATAACTGGGCCAGGGGAATCACGGCGAGAGCAAAGAACCAACCGAATTGGCCCACCAGATGGGATAAATTGCGGGCAATATGCAAGCCTATACGGCGGGTGCGAAACTGCCGCAATCCGCCTTTGCCGAAAGCCGCGAAGACTAATATCAGGGGTAGGCCGAGGGCGCTTCGGTAGAACATCAATTGATAGACGTCCAGCTCCTCGAATACCGCACGCCCGGCCACGGCCATGGTGGAGAACGATACGACGGCACCGATCATCCACAGCGCCGCGCCAATCAGATTGGGTTTCACCGCCGTGCTTGACGCGTGGGTCACAGGGCCAGGTCTAACGGGGCAGGGCGGTGCTACCCATCAAGGCCTGATCTACGGCGCGGGCGCATTGCCGGCCTTCGCGGATCGCCCAGACCACCAGGGACTGCCCGCGGCGCATGTCGCCGGCGGCGAAAACACCCTCGATCGAAGTTTGATAGTCTAGCGTATCGGCCGCGACA
>CAUZBE010000382.1:0-3743 GCA_963577885.1 Alphaproteobacteria bacterium | reverse complement strand
GTGCGGGCCCTGGGTATTCTGCCGGCCTATCTGAAAACCCGCGAGGCTGATCGGGTGATCAATTACCGCGATTGGAGCGTGCCCCTAGGGCGCCGCTTCCGCGCCCTGAAACTATGGTTCGTGCTGCGCAGCTATGGCGTTGCCGAAATCCGCCGGCGCATCGCGACCCATATAGATCTGGCCCGGGAGGCCGCCGCCTGGATGGAGGCGGCGGCGGATTTCGAATTGCTGGCGCCTTTGTCTCTGGCCTTGTTCAATTTTCGCTATCACCCCACTGGTCAGGATGATCCCGATACCCTGGATCGCCTGAACGAGGCTCTTTTGCACAAATTGAATGACTCCGGTGATTTGTACCTGACCCAGAATATCGTCAATGGCGCCTATGCTATCCGCTTCGCCGTTGGCCAGACCAATACCGAGAGGCACCACGTCGTCGCTGCCTGGCAGGCCATTCAGGATACGGCGCGGAATAGCCCGAAGACGCGCTAATGTCTGGGATCAGAAATATGACGTATTTCTGATCCCAGACATTAGTTCACCATGTCGCCACCAATTTGAGTGCGGTGCATAATACCATTCTGATTATTTGGGAAGCCATCTCGGCGGTGCAGGGTACAGCGGTTGTTCAACATCACCGTGTCATGCGGTAGCCATATCTGTCGCCAACAATGCTCCGGACGCACGGCGGCGGTCCGAAGTTCGTTCAGCAGAGCCTTGCTGTCGTCAAGCGCCATGCCGATAACTAAGGCGTCCTGACGGCGGCCAAGATAAAGGCACTGACGGCCCGTCACCGGATGGTTGCGGATGATGGGATGAACGGCGCCCGGCGCCTCCTTGGCATTTACCGCTTCCTCGAAGCCGACGCGCAAGCTGCTGACACTGGTGTGGCCCCCCCCAGCGTCGTATTTCAGTCTCGACCCCTCGATGCGCTCCCGCAGCGCTGCCGACAGACCCTCCAGCGCAGCGTACATATTGCAGAAATAGGTGTTGTCGCCCTCGGCGGGGATTAACCAGGCGTGCAAGATACTGGCGACGGCGGGCGATGGATTATAAGAGATGTCCGCGTGCCATTGTGCGTCACGGTTACCCAGGCCCCCAATTGGGCGGCCATTTGCGATCACATTAGAAATCACCGTGACGTAGTGATTTCCCAGCCTTAAATTTTGATCCGCCTTTCCCATCGGACGCTTGTCCAGCAGGCCAAAGTTGCGTGAAAACGCCTTCAGTTGATCATCACTTAGCCGCGTCCCCCGAAACTGCAGCACCAGGTGTTAGCACCAGGCTTCCCCGATCGCCGACAATACGCCGGCGTCCAAGGTCTCGGATAAATCGACGCCATGGATATCGGCCCCGAGTCCGCCTTTAAATTTTTCGATTTTAATGATCTTCATTCGTTGCCACCGCATCATCCGCCAAGGAAGTCATGGCGGACATGCCACTTTTTAGGGCAAAACTGGAGCAAGAAAATGCCATGAATCGTACCGCTCGGCGGGTGGTTCTAGACTGGGATTCTGAACAGGATACGGAGCTTATGGTCGATTTGACGGCGAGCCTCGTCTATAATTGGAATTCTTCAAAGTCCATCAGCCTATTCATTGGGAAAGCAAGCCACTATGCCCAACAGCTCCAACATGCGTACAGGCGGCCAGATTTTAGTCGATCAGTTGAAAATCCATGGCGTCGATACGGCCTTTTGCGTACCGGGGGAAAGCTATCTGGCGGCCCTAGATGCTTTGCACGACGCCCCGGAAATACGGTTGTTGACCTGCCGGCATGAAGCCAACGCGGCCAACATGGCGGAGGCCTATGGCAAGTTGACGGGCCGACCGGGGATTTGCTTCGTCACCCGTGGCCCAGGCGCCTGTCACGCCGTCGTGGGTCTGCATACCGCCTTTCAGGATAGTTCGCCGCTGATTCTGTTCGTCGGCCAGGTGGGTCGCGCGATGATGGAGCGGGAGGCGTTCCAGGAAATGGATTTCCGCCGTTTCTTTGGCCAGGTTAGCAAATGGTCGGTGGAAATTATGGATCCGGCCCGTATTCCCGAACTGGTCAGCCAGGCCTTTCATGTGGCGACGTCGGGCCGCCCCGGCCCAGTTGTAGTGTCCCTGCCTGAGGATATGCTGACTGAATTGGCCGGCGTCGGCGACGCGGGACGTTATCGTTCGGTCCAGGCCCACCCCGGCCCGGACGACATGGCCCAGCTTCGCATCTTGCTGGCGGCGGCAACGCGGCCGATCATGATGCTGGGCGGCGGCACCTGGACGCCAAAGGCGGTGGCCGATATCACAACTTTTGCCGAAGCCAACGGCCTGCCCGTCTGTTGCGCCTTCCGCAATCAGGACCGTTTCGATAATCATCACGACAATTATGTTGGCGAAGTCGGTATCGGCGCTAATGCCGGCGTGATCGCCCGGCTGCGGGAGACTGATTTGTTGCTGGCCGTGGGGCCGCGTATCGGCGAACAAACCTCGCAAGGCTATACCTTGCTGAATATCCCGGTGCCGAAGCAGCCCCTGGTCCATATCCATCCGGATGCCGAGGAGCTAGGCCGGGTCTACCAGGCGGTACTGCCCATCAATGCCGGGATGGCGGCGTTCGCGGCGGCCGCGGCCGCCATGGAACCGGTAGACAGCACGGCCTGGGCCGAGGATTTGCGGGCCGCGCGCCAGGACTATTTGGCCCATATCGAGATCCAACCGACTTTGGGTGATTTGGATCTAGCCGATGTCGTGCGGGTATTGCGCGAACGCCTACCCAAGGATGCTTTGATAGCCAACGATGCGGGCAATTTTTCCGGCTGGGCGCACCGTTATTTGCCGTTTTCAACCTACCCCAGCCAGGTTGGGCCGACCAATGGTGCCATGGGCTATGGCGTGCCCGCGGCCCTGGCGGCAGCCCTGGTCTATCCAGAACGCACGACTATCTGTTTCGTCGGTGACGGCGGGTTTCTGATGGCCGGCAATGAATTGGCAACGGCCCTGCAATATGATCTGAAGCCAATTTATCTGGTCATCAACAATGGCATGTTCGGCACCATTCGCATGCATCAGGAACGGGAGTATCCGGGCCGGGAAGTGGCGACGGAATTGCGCAATCCTGATTTTTCTGCCTATGCGCGATCGTTTGGCGCCCATGGCGAGATTGTGGAACGCAGCGAGGAATTTGCGGCCGCCCTGGAGCGGGCCCTGGACGCCGGCAAGGTGGCGGTGTTGGAATTGCGCACCGATCCGGAGGCCATCACGTCCCGCACCACCCTGACTGCGATCCGCGAGGCGGCGGTGGCGCGGCAAAAGGGCTGAATCTCAGTCGATGGATTTTGCAGGCCCGGAAGGAACAAACGCGCCCAGCAGCAGCGTCATGACCTATGAACCAGCGCAGCATCGAGATTCTGGTCCGTGGCCAAGCGGTTTGTTTCAGGCACCAACAGCAGCTTCAGCGGGGAGACGGACAGGCCGAATTTTCCTGGCGCTACGAGGTCGGATTTCCGAGCGCCATGGTGAGGGAGAACGACGCTCATATTTCCCTGGCTCGCGCTGGCGAGGCGGAGGAAGCCGCCGGTTCGGTTTATCTGTTATGTCTACCCGAGGCAGTTTATATCGCGGAGCAAATATTGATCTATGATGGCGGCCGGCTATAGGGCAGGCGGCGCGGTGTTAGGCAAAGGAAAAATGGTATTGGAAGAAGACACGCCCAATGCGGCCCATGGCGACGGCGGGCGGCGGAACGCTCCCGCGGCGGCGCGT
>CAUZBE010000381.1:0-3747 GCA_963577885.1 Alphaproteobacteria bacterium | reverse complement strand
GCCGCGGGCACGCTGGCGCCGCCGAACGCCGGGACGATGCGAAATCGGAAATCGTCCTGCGCGGTCCAGGCTACCAGGTTTCGTACCGCATCTTCGGGCGCGGTATTGAACAGATCGGTTGCCGTGGTGACCCCGGTCTGGCTGGCGATACGGCCGAAATTATCCAGAGCGAGTTTCTCGGCCGTTTCGGTATAGTAATCTAGGCCAATGGTCTCCAACGCCATATACTTGGCCGCCATCTCCTGCAATTCCCCGGTCGGCTGGCCCGCTGCGTCCTTGGCGATGCCTTCGACGTTGGTATCGGCCGTGATATTGGCCGATACCATAACGGCGCGGGAGGCGTTCAGAATATGCAGGTTGGAATGCAAGATCACCACGGGCCGGGTTTTGGACACCTTTTCCATGTCATTCATATCCATGCGCCGGCCGGCGAAATAAATTGGATCGAAGCCCCAGGCCACAAGGGGCGCGTCCCCGTCCGGCATCGCCGCCTCGACACGGGATAACTTGTCCACCACCGCCTCTATACTAGTCAGACCCTCGTGCACCACGCCGTCCGGTCCGGTGCGGCTGTGGAAGCCTACATAATGATAGCGCCAGATGCTGCCCTCCATCAGGTGGCAATGGCCCTCAACAAAGCCCGGCATCAAGACCTTACCACCGAAACGGTCATCCAGGCGGTAGTCACCCCATCCCGTCAGATCATCTAGGGCGCCGACGCCCAGGATCCGGCCATCACGCACGGCGACGTGGCTGGCCTCGGCCTGATAGCTGTTCATGGTAATGATCTTGCGGGCGGCATAGATAACGGTTTCGGTCACGGCCTAAGTCTCCATAATTTAAAGATAAATACTAGCCGCGCCAGGGCTGTACCAGGGTCCATAGGCCTTCCACCGCCCGCAGCCAATCATCCAGGCCGCGTTGCCGGGGCTCCAGAACCAGGGCATCGATGCCGGCTTTAGCATAGCCTTCGGTCAAGCCTTTCAGCTCGCCAGGATCGTCTTCCAGCGGATCCCAGAACAGGCGTATGGAGGTGACAAAATCCGGGCCCCGTGCGGCCCTCATGTCGGCGACGATCGCGGCGGCTTCCTCCGGCGGCACGCGGGTGCCATGCCAGCCATCGCCCAGGGCCTTGGCCCTGCGTAGGGCGGGGGCGGAATTACCCCCGATCCAGATCGGTATCCGCCGGCCCGGCTGGGGAAGTGTACGGATACCCTTTAACGCGGCGGTCACCACCGTTGGCTCGTAGGCAATGGGGTCTTCGCTCCAACAGGCCCGCAAAATATTGATAATGTCGTCTGTTCGTGGCCCCCGGTCCCCAAAGGGCACGCCCATGGCATCGAACTCGCCTTCCATCCAACCGACGCCGGTGCCCAGGATCAAACGCCCCTCGCTCAAGAGATCCAGGGTGGCCAGTTCCTTGGCCAGATGTACCGGTATGCGCAGAGGCAATACCAGGACCGAGGTGCCCAACTGCACCTGGCTGGTCGCCGCCGCGGCCCAGGTCAACGTGATCAGGGGTTCGTAGAAACTGGCCGAGGGTGGATAAGGCGCATCATGGGGGATCGCTAGATGGTCATTGACCCAGATGCTGTCAAAACCCAAATCCTCGGCTTGGCGCGCCCCACGGCTCACTGCCTCCGGCCCCGCCTTGCGTCCGACCTGGGGAACGTGAATACCAAATTTCATGGCCCATCCTCCTGCTATTCCGGCGGCCATAATGGCACGTCTTACCCCATCACCTCCACTCTTGTGCCGATTGCAGTGGCCTGATGTAATCGAGGCAATTTAATTGGAAGGATTTAGCCATGGCCCGCGAATTTATGAACCCCTGCGGCATCTTCGCCAACGAGGATTTGCCCTTGGCGCCACGCCGTCCGATTGACGGCAACGGCGGCCAGACGATCGTTATCGGCCTGCATTCCAATCAAAAGGCCAATGCGGATCTGTTTCTCGACAACATCCAGGATCTGCTGGCGGAACGGTTCGAAAACGCGGAATTCCTACGCGGCAAGAAGGCGGCGTCGGTACCCGCCGAATTCAGCGCTGAATTTCTTGACCGCTGTGACATGGTGGCGGCCGCCTTCGGGGATTGAGGCTCGTGCACGTCGTGGTGTATCCATGACGGTATAACACTAGAGAAACGCGGCATCCCCGTCGCCACTGTTTGCAGCGATGAATTTTATTCACTGGGCAAAGCGGAGACCCAATGCCTGGGCATGCCGGGCCTGCCCATCGCCATCGTCCCCCATCCGGTGGCTAAGCTGCAGCCCGATGAAGTGGCTGCCATAGCCCGCGGCGTGGTCGATGAAATTATCCGCATCTGGCAGACCGATGCCGAGGTGCTGCGGGCGGAATTCAAGGCGAAGGAACCGCCTGTCAAGACGCGCCTGCGCTACCGATCCATGTTCGAGGGTAATTTTTCGGCCCCCGATGCGCCCGACAGGCTGAACGGCCCGGAAGATCTGGAAGGGGTTAACCGCCTCTTCTACAGCCGGGGCTGGACCGACGGCCTGCCCATCATCCCGCCGACGCCGGAACGTTACCTTAAAATGCTCGGCGACAGCGGCCTTGACCCGGACGAACTGTTGGCCCGGATCGAACCGCGCCAGGGCCAGGCCACGATAGCCAAGGTGGCCATCAACGCCGTCATGGCGGGCTGCCTGCCCAGCCATCTGCCCGTCCTGGTTGCCGCCGCCAAGGCCCTGGGCCAACCCGCCCTGAACCTGAAGGCCCTGAACACCACCACCCATCCCTGCACCGTTCTGGCCCTGATCAGCGGCCCGGTCGCCGAGGCTATCGACGTCAACAGCAGCTATAACGCCATGGGCCAGGGCAGCCTGGCCAATGGCGCAATTGGCCGAGCCATCCGTTCCATCCTGCTGAACGTGGGCGGTGGCACGCCAGGCATTCTGGACCGGGCCACCATGGGTACGCCGGCCAAGTACAGCTTCTGCTTTGCGGAAAGCGTAGAGGCGAACCCTTGGGGCGAGACCCTTGCCATGGAGCGGGGCTTCTCTGCGCAACAAAGCACTATTACCCTTTGCGGCGTAGAAGGCCCCCATAACGTCAACGATCACTATGGCAAGACGGCCGAAGAAATACTTTTGACGATCGGCGGCACCATGTCCAATCCAGGCCTTAACAACAGCTATCTGGGTGGCGAAATCATGCTGGTCCTGGGGCCCGAACATGCCGATATTATCTCCGACGACGGGTTCTCTAAGGCCGACATCAAGGATTTCCTGATCGAACAGGCTATCATTCCCGGCCACGATCTATCCCAGCCCCAGCGCACCATCATGCGCCAGTACGTGCCCCAGCGCCTGCTGGTGGACGGTGACGAAGGCGCCCATATCGCCTCCAGCTACGACGATATTCAGGTAGTGGTGGCGGGCGGCGCGGGGCGGCATTCCTGCATCATCCCCTCGTTCGGCAATACCCGCGCCGTCACAGAGGTGATTGTGGCGTGAGATCATCATGAGGCTGGCCGGATTGACCATGTGCGATCTTGTACCGGTGCGCGCCGCCACCGATGCCTGGTGGGCCGGTCTGGCCCGGGCCTGAACCCGGGAAGGCATCGGGATGTACCGGCCCAACTATGGCGTGGCGAGCCACGGAAGGAATTGTCGCGAGCGTCAAATATGCAGCTGAGCCAAACCTACGGTTATCCGTTTTGAAGCTTTTCATGGACCATTTAAAACTGCTGGCCACGCCGATCTATAGCGCCCCGGGCTGTGATGGCCC
>CAUZBE010000380.1:0-3762 GCA_963577885.1 Alphaproteobacteria bacterium | reverse complement strand
CCTCCCCTTCCTTGCCGACCCGATTGCGTTGCGGCACCCGCACATCGTCGAAATAGATCAGGGCCGTGTCCGAGGCGCGCATGCCCAGTTTGTTCAAGGTCCGTTCCACGGTGACACCGGGGCTGTCCATGGGCACACAAATCAAGGTTTTGTTTCGGTGCACGGGTCCGTCGGAGGTATTGCACAACAGGCAGACCCAATCGGCCTGAGAACCATTGGTGATGAACACCTTGGAGCCATTGATGATGTAATCATCGCCATCTTTGCGGGCCGCTGTCTTCAACGAGGCGACGTCGGATCCCGCACCCGGTTCGGTCACGCCAATGCAGGCAACCATGTCGCCGGCAATGGCGGGGGTCAGAAATTGCCGCCGCAATTCGTCCGATCCGAATTGGGCCAAAGCCGGGGTCGCCATGGCGGTTTGCACGCCGATCGCCATGGGAACGGAGCCGTGGTCGGCACTGCCGATCTCTTCCGCGAAGGCGATGACATAGGAATAATCTAGGCCCATGCCGCCAAATTCCTCGGCCTTGTCGACGCCCAGGAAACCCTGCTGGCCCATCTTCTTGAACAATTCATGAGCAGGAAAGGCACCCGCCTCCTCCCACTCGTCCACATATGGGTTGATCTCCGCCGCCACGAAGCGGCGGACGGAATTACGCAATTCCTCGTGCTGATCTGTGAATAACATGGCCGATACTCCGCCTTTTCTAGGATCTAGCCGCGCGCGACGCCAAAGGTATTGCCACGTAGGGGCCGTGTTTCCGCCTCGCCGCAGATGGACAGGGCGTAGCCCAGCACCTTGCGGCTGTCGCGGGGGTCAATAATACCATCATCCCATAGCCGCGCCGTGGCATAGAGGGCGGTCGATTCCGCGTTGATCTGGCTGACGATGGCATTAAACATCCTATCCATCGCCGCTTCATCGGGTTCGTTGCCGTCGCGGCGGGCCTTGGCCTCCGAGACGATGCGCATGACGCCGGCGGCTTGCTCCCCGCCCATCACCGAGATCCGGTAGTTCGGCCAGGCAAAGATGAAGCGCGGATCGAACGAACGCCCGCACATGCCATAATTGCCGGCACCAAAAGAGCCCCCAACCATCAGGGTGATTTGGGGCACGGTAGCGTTGGCCACGGCCTGGATCATTTTTGAACCATGCTTGACGATGCCCCCCATCTCCGCATCCTTGCCCACCATGTAACCGGTGGTGTTTTGCAGATAGATGATCGGGGTCACCGATTGACAGCATAGCTGAATGAACTGCGCCGCCTTGACCGAACCTTGGGCATCAATGGGGCCATTGTTGCCAATAATGCCGCAGGGATGGCCTTCAATGGAGGCATTGCCACAGACCGTAGCGATGCCAAAGGACGCCTTGAATTCCAGAAAATCGGAACCGTCCACCAGCCGGGCAATCAATTCACGCACATCATAGGGTTTCGAATATTCCACGGGCACCAGGCCCAGCAATTCCTCCGCCTCATACAATGGCGGCTGATAGGCCGGCGCCGCATGCGGGGGCAGATGATCATTCCAGCGCAGCTTGGCCATGACATCGCGGGCCACGGCGATGGCCTGGGCATCATCGTCGGCGATATATTCCGCCGTCCCGACGACTGTGGCGTGCATATCGGCGCCGCCTAGTTCCTCGCCCGTGGCAATCTCCCCCGTCGCGGCTTTCAACAGTGGCGGCCCGGCCAGAAATATCTTGGCCCGATCCCGCACCACCACCACATAGTCGGACAGGCCGGGCACATAGGCGCCCCCGGCGGTAGAGGAGCCATGCACAACGGTCACCTGGGGAATGCCGGCGGCGGACAGGCGGGATTGATTGGCGAAGGTCCGCCCGCCCTCGACGAACAATTCCGATTGATACAGCAGATTGGCACCCCCTGATTCCACCAGGGCAACTGTCGGCAGCTTGTTCTCCAAGGCGATTTGCTGGCTGCGTAGTTTTTTCTTCAGGCCCATCGGGGTCGACGTGCCGCCCTTGATGCCGCTGTCGCTGGCCGAGATCATACAGCGCACGCCCGAGACCGAACCAATGCCGTTAATGCCGCCGCCACCCGAAGGGAGTTTGTCACCATCGTCGTCATGCATACCCAACCCGGCTAGGGTAGAAAGCTCGATAAACGGCGTGCCCCGGTCCAACAGTAGATTGACACGGTCGCGCGGCAACAATTGTCCCCGCGCCTCGAACCTGGGCCGGGCCCGCTCGGAATAGGCCCGCACCCGCTCTTCCAATAGCCGCACGCCGTCCAGCAACTCCCGCATGGCGTCGCGGTTTTTTGCGAAGGCCTCCGATTGCGGATCGACGGAAGAGGCGATGGCCGACATCAATCGTCGTCCGTGCCGCTGACGGCCTTGGGCAAGGTTTCCCGGTGAAAGCCGGCGAAGTGCCGGTTACCCGGTCCCTCGGGGATGGCGTAATTGTGCGGCATGTTTGGCGCCGCGCCATCGACACGGATGCAGGTGCCTGTAATGTAGGCCGCACCCGGGCTCAGCAAAAAGACGATGGCTGCCGAGACCTCCGCCTCCCGGCCCAGCCGGGCAATCGGCACATAATCCGGCAAAATACGCATCATCTTGCGGTATTCTTCATCATAGGTATCGATACCAGATGAGGCTATCCAGCCAGGCGCTACGCCATTGACCCGGATGCCGAAGCGGCCCCATTCCACCGCCGCCGTCATGGTGAAATTCTCCATACCCGCCCGCGCCGCGCCGGAATGGCCCATGGTCGGCATGGACATCCAGTGATCGGCGGTGATGTTGACGATCACGCCGGCGCCCTGAGCCTTCATGCACTGATTGTAGAGTTCCCGCGCCATCAGGAACCCACCGGTCAGATTGGTGCGGACCACGGTCTCCCAGCCTTTCTGGCTGATGTCCTCCAACTTGGCGGGGAATTGGCCGCCGGCGTTGTTGACCAAACCATAGATGGGGCCATCCCGGCCGACGATAATGTCAATGGCCGCGATCACGTCTTCCTCGATGCGGATATCAAGGACCTGGATGTCGGCCTTGCCGCCGTCTTCGATGATTTCCGCCTGAACCTGGATCAGCTTTTCACGGTTGCGGCCCACCAGCACTATTTTGGCGCCAAGGGCGGACAGTTCGTGGGCCGTACAACGGCCAATGCCGCTGCCTCCCCCCGTCACGACGATGGTCTCCCCGGCGAACAATCCGGGCCGAAACACGCTTCCGTAGGGCATTGCAACTCTCTATCTGATGGCGGCACAGGGGCATATCGGTGAGACCAACCCGCACCGGATTAGACCTCAATACGGCACCGAAGCTACTTTGCGTAAACCCCAACGTCAAGAAATCGCGGGGCCTGCGGGGCCGCAATTGCGCCATTGCTTTCACCATTCCGCAAGGTTATGTGATGCAACGATGATAATTGGCTAGAAGATGCATACTCGGGAGATCAGGGATCATGAGCTTGCAACAGTTGACCGACGGCCTGCGCGATAGGGTAGGCGAGGATTGCGGCCTGGGCGCCAGCGTGAAATGGGACTTTGGTGACGGTACCTTTTTGCTGTTGGACGCCAGCCAGGTACCAAATGTCGTTTCCAATGACGACAGCGATGCCGACTGCACCTTGAAGATCAGCATTGATGACTTTACAGCCATGATCGACGGCGAATTAGACGGCACAGCCGCCTTCATGACCGGTAAGCTGAAGATCGAAGGCGACATGGGCATCGCCATGAAGTTACAGGGCGTCTTAAAGGGTTAGCCAGAGTTGCGGCAACCTAC
>CAUZBE010000379.1:0-3768 GCA_963577885.1 Alphaproteobacteria bacterium | reverse complement strand
CAGATTTTTTCGCAACTCGCGCCGCGTGCCCGTTATATGGCCCGAGACGCTGGCCTTATGTCTAAATCACATGTGGGCGACATAAAAAAACCCCAGGAATCCGTGGTTAGTCAACTGATGGGCGACCCTCAGCGTCTAAATGTAACCGTATCTTCTAGTGCAGCACGTTGTGTGTGTGCGGAATTGACTTTCATGGATGTGTCTTCGTAGCCAAAGCTAAGACCAAATAACACTTTCACTTCTGGTCCTAGATCAAAAGCTTCGCGAACTAGCTCCGGGTGGTGTCCCATGGTGCCTTGTGGGCAAGAAGCCAGACCATTAGCGGTCATGGCAAGCATCAACGTTTGCGCGTACATACCCACGTCCCAGGCGCTGCCCAAACCAAAGGCTTCATCCATGCATAGAAAGGCCACATGTGGCGCACCAAAGAGTTCAAAGTTCCTGAAGTAACCTGCGCTCCGGGCTACTTTATCTTCCCAGGAAATATCCATCGCGCGGTAAAGCACTGCGGCGCATTCTCTACGGCGATCTTTCCAGACTTGCCCAATGGGTTTCCGAGGCTCTTTGTGATCTTGGTTAGGCGGCGAACCATTTTTTACTGCTGCCATCATTTGCTCGCGTAATGCGTCTCTAGTGGCCCCTGAGGCGACATAAGTTTGCCAAGGTTGAATGTTGGTCCCTGATGGTGCCCAACGGGCAATATCAAACACTTTGTTGAGTACATCTTGAGGTACTTCCCTGTCCTGAAATCCACGTACCGAGCGACGGGACATAACAGCTGTTTCAAAGGACATTTCTGGCATTTTTTTCCTATATAACTAGTGAGTTGGAGAAAATTTATAATTTATTGAGAGGGTTGCTGGTTTTTAATCAGTCCTTTAAATAAAAGTGGGTGCCGCAGATATTTACTTGCTCATCGGTGAAATAGCAGTCTCGCGCCTGAAACTAGACCGTACTTTCAAGGTGCCAAGCTTACCGCGCCCTCTCTCCATGAGCTGGGCATCCAGGTGAACCTGATTACAAATACCATGCCGGTGCACATCATGTGCAAGTAAAAATTGCGTACACTATTGAAACGCAATAGAAACGTAGACGTAAGAAAAGCGTGCAGTACAGAGGCGGGCTTACACATTAGTTACACACGTACTATTAGGTGTGTTTAAGTCATTGGTCTGAGTAACTTGGCCAATTCGCAGATCGCGAGCTTCGGGCGCCGCCAGGATTGCGGGCAGCAATAATGTTGCGGCCAAGACAGCCAAAACCAAGATCTTTGAAAGTGCCCTCATTACGCAAACCGATGGACAAAAACCTGTCTAGGCTTGGCCGAACTCCTAGGAAAACGTGGTAAAAAATAGGTATCCAAGGATGCTTGAGAGTTCCCTAAGCCGTGCGGGCAAAAGGCCCTCACGCGGCTGCGATAACCGGATTATTGCAGGTGGGTCTGGAACCAATCCAGGGCAGCTTGCCGGGAGTCCTGCAATAGCAGCGTATAGGGGTCGTAATGGCGGCCCGCCAGGGTCACCAACTTTTTGGGTTCACCGGCCAACTCAAAGGCTTCCCGCTGCCAGTCCACGGGGGTCTGGGTATCCTTGTCCGCAACCACCATCAGCAAGGGCGTGGGCGCGATACGAGAGATGAATGCCATGGGTTCATAGCCCCGCAGCAAGTCAAGGCTGCGCAGGGTAATCTCATTGCCATAGACACCGTCCTTGTCCACCGCCTCGGCCCATTCCGCCGTCTCGGAACCTGGGATGGCGGCCGGTGTCACGCCCACTGGTTCGCCCCGCGCCCGGTCATCGCGATCGGTCGCCAGGCGGTCGAGAAAGCGTTGCCGGCTTTTTTTGGGCACCCAGGCATCGAAGGTGCGCTGACCGGAGACCAGGGGCACCTGGGAGACCACGCATTTAACCCGCCGGTCAAGGGCGGCAACGGTCAAGGCATGGCCGCCAGAATACGACGTGCCCCACAGCCCGACCCGATCTGGATCTACATAGGGCAAATTACGGCCGTGGGAAATCGCCGCCCGCATATCCTCAACCTGCTGCCAGGGGTCTGTTTCGTGGCGAGGCCAGCCCGACGAAGCCCCGTAGTTGCGGTGGTCATAGACCAGGACGGCGAAGCCGGAAGCGGCAAAAGCAGCGGCATAATCATCCAACCCCATGGCCATGAGGGCGGAGAAACCATGGCTCATGACGACCAAGGGATAACGCGTGCCGTCGGCCTCCGCCGGCCCATAAAACCAGCCGGCCAGCTTTTCTCCGTTGACCTCGAATACGATGTCCCGCCGTGCCATTCTTGATTAAGCTGCCTGTACGGCCTTTAGTATCGGCGCCCAATCCCCGACCATCTCCTCCTGACCAGGATTGTATTGTATGGCGATCTGGCTATAGCCGGCATTTTTTAAATTCATCATCCGTGCCTCCAATTCATCACGGGTACCGGTGAACGTCTTCTCGCGGATCAGGTCGGCGGTCACCAGCGGCGCCTCGTCATCACGCACGAACATCATGTGGCCCCGATGCAGGAAGAGATAACGGGCATCGCTGGGCTGATAGGATTGATAGAGCTGGTGATAGCGGTCCACCAGATCTCGCTGCCAATCGGGCAGGTTGACCTTTTCGCCGCCTTTCGCTTCCGCCTCAACGACTGCGTGCATGAATATTGCCGCGCCAGGGCCGGCATGCGCCACGGCTCTGGCACTGTCATAGGCCTCGCCGGGCGCCAGGACGCAGCCCAGGGTCAACATGGTGGTGTACAGATCTTCAGGCCGGTTGCCCGCCTCTTGCCACGTGGCCTGCATTCGTTGCAAATCCCGCAGTCCCGTACGCTCAGTAAAAACAATGTCGATCCAGGCCGCTTTCAACTTGGCGGTCAAGGCTCGGCTGCGCGGCCCAAAGGCCGAGACATGCAGGGGCACCGGATCGTCCAGATCGATGAGGCCGAATTCTGGATTGAGAAAATTAGCCTTTGGCCGCTTACCTTCGAACGGCACCTCGACGATGTCCCCCGACAGCATGCCGTAGACGGCCTGAATATAGTCTTCCATGTCGTTCAGTTTCATGGCGCCATAACCCATGGTGCGCCGGCCCGTAAAACCGGTGCCGACCCCAAAATCGACCCGACCCGGCGCCATGGCGTTCAAGGTGGCGAAAGCATTGGCCGTTACCGGTGCAATACGGTTAGAGGGGATAAGAACTCCGGTCGCCAGACGGATCTTTTTGGTCCGCATGGCGGCGGCCGCCATGGCCACGAAAACATCGCCGCACAATTGCTGGGTGTCATAAAACCAAGCGTAATCGAAACCCAGTTCCTCGGCTCGTTCGACAATCTTCCAGCTCTCACCGCCCGAAGGCACGCCGATACCAATATCCATTACAAAACTTCCTTACGCTACGATGCCGCCGCCGACATAATCCTCGTCCCCCGGGCTAATAGCCGCACCGGCGCCGCTTTCGAGCACGGCTTTATGACCGAGATAGACCGCTTCCCGCACACTGGTCGGCGTCAGTCCAACACGGTATTCGTGGTTCTTCACCTCTTTTGGAACGCTGGTAAGCATTGGCACGCCGTCGCTTTTTTTGGCCGCTAGTCCAGCGCCCTTATGACGTCAGAGGTTATCTCCACCATTTTATCAATATGCTTTTTCTCCAGCACCAAAGGCGGCGACAGCGCGATGATATCCCCCGTGACCCGCACCATCAGGCCAGCCTCATAGGCCTTGACGCAGGCTTCCATACCCCGCTTGCCCGGCGCGCCCTCGCGGGGCGC
>CAUZBE010000378.1:0-3798 GCA_963577885.1 Alphaproteobacteria bacterium | reverse complement strand
ATAAACTCCCGCTCACCGTGACGGATGGCCTGACGGCGAACCAAATTCACCAAGGTCCAATTGGCTTTATCTAGGTTCATGGAAAATGTGCTTCACTTACACACGGGGGAAATGGGCCCTAATCATGGCACAGTGCTACCGAGGCCGCCAGCGCTTGACAGCGTGGCTAATGGTATGCCGACAGATCAGGATGGCCCCAGGAACCCGGCATACCTAATCCGGTAGGCGGGCCAGAAAACCTAATTCAATATTGGTCAGGCCATGTTCGAACAGGTCGTTATGCCCGGCATTAGCCAGAAAATGCGCTTCCTTGGGTTGGCGGGCGGCCTGGAAAAGGCGGCGGCCGAAACGGGTAGGAATTACCCTGTCCTGCTCGCCATGGATCACCAGCAGGGGCACTTGAATTTGCGCGATAAGGTCAATTGAGGGAAAGCGGTCATACATCAGCAATCCCACGGGCAGAAAAAAGTACGCCGCCTGACCCACATCTACGGTCGAGGTATACGGCGCTTCCAAAATCACCGCCCGGACGCGGGTTTCCGAGGCCATGCGCACGGCGACGCCACTGCCGAGAGACTCGCCCAGCAGGACCAGACGCCCCGTGGGTACGCCCTGACCTTGCAGAAACCCCAAAGCGGCACGGGCGTCATGGTACAGGCCGTCCTCGCTAGGCTGGCCTGGATTGCCACCATAACCACGATAGCCGACCAACAAAAGGCCATGGCCGGCGTCGAACAGGGGCCGGGTCTTGAGAATACGGCCGGCAATGTTGCCGCCGTTGCCCTGAAAGTAAACGATGGTGGCAAAGCCTTTGTGGGCGGGTCGGTACCATGACACCAGGTCCAAGCCGTCGGCGGTTCCATAGCTCACGGCCTGAAATCCCGGCGCACCGGCATCGGCAGGCGATGGCAGGGACGGGTCGGGAAAATACATCAAGGAGCGCTGCATTACAGTGCAGCCGGCCGCCAGGGCCGCATAGGCGGCCAATGCTAGACCCAAAGCCTTTACCGCCACCTCCATTGTTCCCTCCCCGTGACAGACCGTCCCGGCATGTTACATTGCCATCATGACCCAGGTAAATCATGCCGCATCTACCCTGCCGCCCTCCCTGTGGGCCGCGACCGCCACTCCGGCCCATGACACGCCGCCGCTGGATGGCGACGGGCGCGCCGACGTGGCCGTGGTGGGGGCTGGTTTTACCGGCCTCTCCGCCGCCCTGCATTTGGTTGAGGGTGGCGCGGATGCAGTGGTTCTGGAAGCGGCCGAACCAGGCTGGGGCGCCTCGGGCCGCAATGGCGGTCAGGTCATACCGGGCCTGAAGGAAGATCCGCGGGAAATTGTGGCGCGCTTTGGCCCGGAAAAGGGCGAAGCCATGGTGCGGGCCTCGGGCGGGGCCGCAGACCTGGTGTTCGAACTGATCGCGCGCCATGGCATCGACTGCGACGGCCTGCAGACCGGCTGGATCCAGGCGGCGCATACGAAAGCCATGCTGGTTGATTTACAAAAACGGCACCAGGATTGGGCCGGGCGCGCAGCCGATGTCGCCTGGTTGGAACAGGATGCGTTGGCCCAGCGTATGGGCGATGGCCGCTATCACGGCGGCTGGATCGACAAGCGCGGCGGCGGCGTGCAGCCATTGAGCTATGCCCGCGGTCTAGCGCGGGCGGCGCAAAAACAGGGCGCGCGGGTGCATGGTTCATCGCCCGTACAGTCGTTGCACAGAGACGGCATGGGCTGGCGATTAGCGACGCCCAGAGGCAGCCTGACAGCGGACAAGGTCATCATCGCCACCAATGGCTATACCGATGGCCTATGGCCCGGCCTAGCGCGAACGGTGGTACCGGTTTACAGCGTCCAGGTGGCGACGGCACCCCTGGGAGAGAACATGCGTGGCAGTATTCTTAGCGGCGGCGAAGTGCTCTCCGATACCCGCCGTGTGCTGTGGTATTTTCGACAGGATGCCCATGGGCGCCTGATTATGGGCGGGGGTGGTTCCGCCTATGAGAGCGGCGCGGTGAAAATCTATGAGGGACTGCGACAAAGGGTCCGCCAGCTGTTGCCCGAGGCCACCGAGGTAGATTTCGAATTCGCCTGGAACGGCCGCGTCGCCTTAACCATCGATCACTACCCTCATCTGCACGAACTAGCGCCCGGCCTGTGGGCCGGCCTGGGCTATAACGGCCGGGGGGTCGCCATGGCCACGATGATGGGAAAAGTCCTGGCCGACCGCGCTCTGGACACGGCCCAGCCGGTGTTTGAATTTCCCGCCAGCCCCGTACGCCCCCTGCCCCTGCATGCCCTGCGCGGAGTGGCGGTGACCGCAACGCGGGCCTATTATCGTTTTCGTGACGCCCTGGAGAGTTAAGGAGAACACCCATGTCCAGTCCCGCCGCAATCATGGCCGATTATCAGGTCGAGGCTTACAACACTGCCAAGGATTCCGAAAACAAGATCCACGACGATACGGTGGCGCGAAAGTTTGGCTTCAGCGGTGGCCTGGTGCCCGGCGTCGATGTTTACGCCTATATGACGCACCCGGCGGTACAACGCTGGGGGCGGGATTGGCTGGTACGGGGCACGGGCGAGTGCCGCCTGATCAAGCCGGTCTATGAGGGCGCCATCGCCACCATTTCCGTCCAGGCAATAGAGGGTGAGGCGGAAGCCATGGCGATCACCGTCGAAAGCGCCGGCCAAATTTGCGCCACGGGCACGGCCCGGCTGCCCAGCGCCCCGCCGCACGCACCCGATTTGGCGGACTTCCCCCTTACCGCGCTGCCTGGCGAGCGCCCCGACGCCTCGCCGACCTCCCTGCCTATCGGCGCTATGCTGGGCACCTATACAAGGCATTGCAGCGCCGAGTTCGAGACGGCGTATCAGGCGGACGTACGCGAGGATCTGGTCCTCTATGGGGAGGAAAAAATCATCCATCCAGGCCACCTGTTGCGCTTCGGCAATTGGGCCGTGACCCAGAACGTGTTACTGGGTCCTTGGATCCACGTCAGCAGTGCGATACAGAATTTCGCCACGGCACACCATGGCGAGGCGCTATCCATCCGAGCCCGGATCACCAATAATTTCGAACGTAAGGGCCACCTGTTCGTGGAACTGGATGCCGTGGTTCTGGCCCAAGGCAGCCGCCTGCTGGCCCGCATGGACCACACTGCGATCTATCAACCGCGACAGGTTCAGGGGTAAGTAATCGGGGGACTAGTCCCGCATCACTTCCTGCGGCGCTTCAACAGATCCAACCCTAGTTTGATGATGTAAAACGGCACTACGATTACGGCGCCCGGCAAAATATGGGGCACGGCCCAGCGCACTCCATCCGTCGCCAAACCGCCCGCATGACGCAGGGATTGCGAGAGGAAACGGATAATGCCCAGGGCATCGATCACGATCACCGACAGCACCCAGCCGATCAACTGGCAGACCAGCAGCAGCTTTATGCCGGTGCCGATAATCTTACGAACGTCAAAATTCCTGATGTTCGAGCCGCGCGCCCTGTAAAGTCTGAAAACCCGATAGTCGGGCCCCGCATAATACAGCAGCCAACGCGCCAGGGCACCGTGTCTTGCACAGGCTACGGTTAGGCAGTGCAGATGGGAAAAAAACGGCGACCCCGGCCGGGCTTGAACCGAGCATCTCCGGCTTGAAAGACCAGCGCTCTATCGCATAAAACTGCCAATGTTACCTATTTTCCACCCCGTATTCGCCTGTATTGCCCGTCAAATAGGTAACACCCTAACCGCACTATAATCGCCGTCAGGACGCGACCCCCATCGCGTGGTATTATGCGGC
>CAUZBE010000377.1:0-3799 GCA_963577885.1 Alphaproteobacteria bacterium | reverse complement strand
CGACCTGGTCTGTATTTAAGCGAAGAAGCGTTTCATTATTGCTGAGACAACGCCAGCCAACGCTAGGTTTTAACGACGGAATTCTGGCGTTCATCGTTTCAAAGAGGCGCTTTGTTGAAGGCCGAAGAGGGCTACTAATCCACCAAGGAAAACGACCAGAAGCACTAAATCGGGGACGAGGAAATTCTATTTCTTCGCTGTGGCTTTGGCGCCACGCTTTCTAACCGGTTCCCTTCCCGTACCGGTGCGCGGTCCGGTACTCTTTGGTTTTGCCGTTGCCCCGGGTTTCTTTGACTTTTCCGTCTTGGCAGCGCCCCCACTGAATAAAGTGCGGCTCGTAGTCTGATTGGTTGCTTCATCGTAATTGTCTTCGATGACGCGTACACCGGCATAACGGCAGCCTTCGTCAACTCGTTTGGCCTCGTCGATAGCAAGATTTAGGTCATCATAGACCGAATTCATCTTCCACTTACGGTCCTTGTAGATCTGAATTTCGAATGACCGCATTCTCTAATTCTTTCTCGGCGGATATTCAGTCGCCGCTTCATCTGGCGCCACGAGCCCAATTTTCAATTCCTCCAACAACATTGTGTGCCATTGAGCGGTGACGGGCCTTAAAATTTATAGTTGCAAAATTCAACGTAAATTTTGGCAGAAAACCAGGATATCCAACTAAACAAGGATTATTTCGGAAAGAATATGTGATGCATTTCTTAAAGACACTGAATGGCTTCTAATTTCGCGGCGCGATGAATTCCTCATATCCAGCGATGCGCGCCGTTGATATCCTATAAAATAAAATATTCGAGATTCAGGGAGATCGACCGAATGGCAAAATCCAGGCCAGTACAATCCGACCTATCACCGCCCGAGGTCAGAACCAAAATAAACAAGGTCCGGCTCAACGAAAGCTTCAGCACGGATGGGCTCCTGGCGCATGCCGAACAACAGGCACGCGACCGTCATTTCGAGGATTATCTAATTATCGATGTGGATTCCCACCATTACGAATTCGATCACTGGGCCGAAATCGCGGATTATATCGATAATCGTGTGATCCATCATATCGCAACGGTGCTGCCGACGCCGTCGACCGTGCTGAACGCGCCGCCCATGTACCAGGAGATGGGCGACCGCATTCCGCGCCGCATCCATCGCAAACTCGAGACCACCCCCGGCCCGCGTCACCGTGAAATCGACGTCACGCTGCGCTACATGGATGCCATGGGGATCGACTACAATATTCTGTTCCCCTCGCCGATGCTCAATCTCGGTCAATTGCCGCTGGCGGAAATCGAAGTCGCCATGTCGCGCGCCTATAATCGCTGGCTGGTCGAGCGCGTGCTAGCGGAGGAACCCCGCATCAAGAGCCTTCTTTACCTGCCGTTCAACGATCCCGAGGCCTGCGTCGAGATGGTCGAGGAGTTTGGCGACAAGCCCGGGGTCCTGGGGTTCATGGTCGTTGCCGTGCATTTCAAGCCGGTCCATGACAAGGCCTATGCAAAGCTATACCGGATGCTGGAGGAACGCGGGCTGTCGCTGGCTTTTCACGCCAGCTATAGCTGGGACGCGGAGCAAAGCTCACGCCAGCTCAACCGGTTCCTGTCGGTGCACGCGCTGACCTTTCCCTATTATTTGATGGTCCATCTGACCAACTGGCTGATCAACGGTCTGCCGGAACTTTACCCGAATTTGCGGGTCAGCTGGGTGGAAGGCGGTATCGCCTATCTGCCCTTCATCATGTTGCGGCTCGACCATGAATATATGATGCGCACCTCGGAAGCGCCGCTGCTGAAGAAGCTGCCGAGCGACTATATGCGCGACATGTTCTATACGTCTCAGCCGCTGGAGATCCCGTCCAACCCCAAGCAGCTGAAACCAATTTTCGAGATGATAAACGCGGACACGCAAATGCTGTTTTCATCGGATTATCCGCATTGGGATTTCGACGTCCCCAGCCGGATTTTCGATTTGCCGTTTTTAGAAGAAAATGCCCGTCGCAATATTCTCGGCCTCAATGCCTGCCGCTATCTGGGTCTCGATCCGGATTCGCTGCCGTTAACAAAATTCAAAACGGCCTGACGCGGTCAGCGGCGTACAATAGGAGGCTATTATGGAAGTGCATATTGGGGCCCTGACCGATCTCGAAGAAGACGCGCAGACCATCGTGCGCCGCGACGGGATTGAAATTGGCGTGTTTCGTCTAGGCGACGAGCTGTTTGCCTATGAGAACAAATGCGCCCACCAGGGCGGGCCAGCCTGCGAGGGCAAGATCATCCCCAAGGTGGTCGCCATCGTCGGCGAAGACAGGACCGTGCGGGGCGACGATTTCGACGAAACAGAAATGCATTTTGTCTGCCCGTGGCACGGCTGGGAATATGACATGCGCACCGGTTGCCATGCCGGAAATCCAAAAGTTCGTCTTCGTCCCATTGACGTAATCCAGCGGGACGGCGAGGTTTATCTCAACATCGACTAAACGGGAGGTTTAAAAATTAAAGCATCCTCTGCACGAAACACGACAATTTTGATAGCCGCGGCGATCTGTGGAGGATTTCTCTATGGCGCCGAGAATGTCCTTCACATCCCGCTTTATGCAGGTGCGCTGTCGGGGCTGATCCCCTGACCGAACCGACATGCCTGGGCCCCGACCCCAACCCCAAGCCGCCACACCTGAAAACGCCGCCAAAATCCTGCGATACGCACGCTCATATATTTGGGCCGCAGGCGAAATATCCGTATGCGGAAAACCGTTCCTATACACCACCCGATGCGCCGGTTGCCGCGTATCTCCATATGCTGGCGGTGCTCGGAATCGAACGTGGCATAATCGTGCATGCCAGCATGCAGGGCGCCGATAACCAGCCCACGCTGAATGCGCTGGCCCAGCTTGGCGGCAATTTTCGCGGCATCGCAGTGGTGCGCCCCGATGTGAGCCGCAATGAGCTGCGCCGCCTCACCGATGGCGGCATGCGTGGGGCGCGGATGACTACCTTTGTCGCCGGCGGCACCGGCTTGGACCATGTGGAGAGGCTGGTAAAACGCATCGCCGATTTTGGCTGGCTGGCGGAGCTACATCTCGGCAATGTCGACGAGCTGGTGGCGCTCGCACCACTCCTCAACCGCCTGCCTACACCGTATCTGATAGACCATTTCGGCCGGGTGCGCGGCGAGCAGGGAATCCATAGCCCGGGTTTCCAGGCATTGCTGCGCCTGCTCGGCAAAGACGAGAAATGCTGGGTGAAGCTGTGCAGCTTCTACCGGCTGTCATCATCCGGCCCGCCGGGCTACGCCGATATGGCGCCGCTGGCAAAATCTCTCATCGCCGCCTGTCCGGACCGTCTCGTCTGGGGCAGCAACTGGCCGCACCCGGCGGTTGAAGGTTTGATGCCAAATGATGGTGATCTGCTCGACCAGCTGATGGCATGGGCACCAGAGGCAGCGACGCGTCGCGCCATTCTTTCCGACAACCCGGCCCGTCTGTTTGGGTTCGACTGACGGATAGCGGTATCCCCGCCGGTTGCCTTGCACAGATTTTGGAGTCACGCTTATCGACAGGGAGCGAGCCGTCATGACAAACGATCAGGGTTCCGGTTACGGGCGCAATGCCATCGTGCCGCAGGAAGACACGCGGCTAACCCACGTGGGGCTGGCCACGCCGATGGGTGAGCTGATGCGGCGCTACTGGCACCCAGTCTGCCTGTCGTCGGAGCTCACCGATCTGCCCAAATTCCTCAAAATCCTCGGCGAAGAGCTGGTTGCCTACCGCGACAAGTCGGGCCGGGTCGGCGTGCTGGGC
>CAUZBE010000376.1:0-3805 GCA_963577885.1 Alphaproteobacteria bacterium | reverse complement strand
GCCTCGTTTGCGGGATATTTCCATGGCCCAGGCCGAGGCGCGCTCCGTCGTCACTGGCAGGGTCGTGGATAGCTATACCAATATCGGCACGGTCAAGATGTTCGCCCATGCGGCCTATGAAGACAGCTATGCGCGGGAAGGGATGGAGGCCTTTTTGGACCCGGTGTACCGGCAGATGCGTCTGTCCACCCTGCTAACCATTACCCTAAACGTCATGAACGCCTGCCTGATTTTTGCCATCGCCGGGATGGCTATCTGGCTCTGGTACATCGATGCGGCCACTCCCGGCGCCATCGCCCTTGCCGTGGGCCTGGTGCTACGGCTCCAGGGCATGTCCCAATGGATCATGTGGGAAGCCTCCAATGTGTTCGAGAATATCGGCGTGGTGCTGGACGGCATTGCCACTATCGCCCGTGAGCGCGTCATCGACGATGCACCCGATGCTCAGGACCTCGCTGTAGCAGCCGGCGGCATCCGCTATGACCATATCCATTTCAACTATGGCAAGGCGCGGGAAGATGTGGACCAGGGTATCATCAGCGGCCTGAATCTGGACATCCGGGCCGGCGAAAAGGTGGGCATCGTGGGGCGCTCCGGTGCGGGCAAATCAACCCTGGTCAGTTTGTTGTTGAGGTTTTACGATTTGCAGGATGGCCGTATCCTGATTGACGGCCAGGACATTGCCGGGGTGACCCAGGACAGCCTGCGGTCCCAGATCGGCATGGTTACCCAGGATACCTCGCTGCTGCACCGCTCGGTCTTCGATAATATCAGCTATAGCCGGCCCGGCGCGACCATGGACGAAGTGAAAACGGCGGCGAAGGCGGCGCATGCCGACGACTTCATCGGGGAATTGGATGACGGCCAGGGGCGTCATGGCTATCAGGCCCATGTGGGCGAGCGCGGTGTTAAGCTGTCGGGTGGACAGCGCCAGCGCATCGCCATCGCGCGGGTGCTATTGAAGGACGCCCCTATCCTAATTCTTGACGAGGCCACCTCGGCCCTGGATTCAGAGGTGGAGGCGGCTATTCAGGAAAGTTTTCAGGCCCTGATGGCAGGCAAAACCGTAATCGCGATCGCCCATCGCCTTTCCACCATCGCCGCCATGGACCGTCTGATCATCATGGATCAGGGCCGCATCATCGAAGAAGGTGATCATAAAAACCTGCTGAAGAGCGGCGGCCTGTATGCGGAATTGTGGTCGCGCCAGTCAGGAGGGTTTCTGGCGAAGGATGCGTCGGAATAGAGGAGATCCCGATATAGTCCAAAGATGTTACGGCTTTCCGGCGAGGTAGCCGATGGCTCGGTGCTTTTTGTATCCGCCGGTCTCGATTATATCCGCTGGGCCAGCGTGCGTATCGAGGAGGGACGGGCCAGGGAGGCCGCGCCGACGCTCATCCAATTACCGTGTTTGCCTTCTATGCGGTAGACGAGGACAGCAATGCGGCTCGGGCCTCGGTCCGGGCTAGGCTGGCGTTTTGCCACCAATACGGATCGAACGGTCTCTCCGATGTTTTCGGCGTGTCCGACTAGCTAAATGCCCTGGTCAAGCGCGGCGGCTATCAGGCGGTTCTGGACGGAATGCCGGACCGTTGGGTGGAGGATCTGACCATCGCCGGCACGCCGGAGGAATGCGCGCAGGAGATTTCGGCGTTCTACGTGACGGTTGCCGACTCGGTTGCCATGTTGCCCGTGGCCACTGACCGCATGGACGAGGTCGTCCGGCTGACTGCTAACAGCGTCTTGCCCAGGCTCTCGTAGAGCCATTTCATTCTGAAACGCCTCTGATTGCCGAAAACCCATGGCCGGACATACCCACCACCAGATCTATCAATCGGTGCGGCTGGTAACCTCAAGCAGGTGATAGCCGAACTGGGTCTTCACCGGGCCCTGTACTTCGTTGACATCGGCGCTGAACACCACCTTGTCGAATTCGGGCACCATCTGGCCGGGACCAAATGAACCAAGATCGCCACCACTGGCGCCCGATGGGCAGGACGAGTGCTCGCGGGCCAGTACGGCAAAATCGCCGCCCTCGGCAATTTTTGTTTTGAGTTCCGCGCAAAGCGCCTCTGTATCAACCAGAATATGTCTTGCAGTGGCTTGTGGCATGAAACTGCTCCTTTCCGCATTTAGAATAAATAATATCTGGGGTGTAAATAACGGGTGTCGGACCCGACATCAAGCGGCTGCTGGCGTAATATTCAATTACGCCCCGCAGCATTTCTTATATTTCTTTCCCGAACCGCAGGAACAGGGCGCGTTGCGTCCAATCTTTACGACACTGACCGTCGGCGCTTTGGGGTTCATTTTGCAGCCGGCAAAGACCCAGCGGCCGTCCTCACGGGTAAAAAACGACAATTCGTGGTGGGCTACCTGTTGCTTCCCGCTGCGGTAGCGGGCCACAAATTCAACTTCGCCGGTCTCATCATCGTCGCCACCCTTGTCTGTCTTGCGTATTTCCAGACCGAGCCATTTGGTATCGGCGAAGGATTGTTCCGCTTCCTCCCTGTCGTAGCCGGCGCGTTGATCGCTTGACAGGGTGGCAACGAGATATTCGGCGTTTCCTAATACGTGCGCGCTATAGCGCGAGCGCATAGTGGCCTCCGCCGTGGGCGCCGGGGCGCCGTCGATATAGGGGCCACAACAGGCTTCAAGCGGTTGCGCGGAACCGCAGGGGCATTCATTCATTGTTTTATTTTCCTTCGCCCAAGATACCTGGCCAAATTCCTAGAGAAAACGCAACTCCCGATAGCCGCCAGCTGCGACCTCGTCGCACCTGGCACGATATTCCGGCGCGGACCCGCTGTAGCGGACAATGGTACGGGTTTGTTTGCCCTCGACGTTCATATTGATGCCGGTCATCCAGGAATCGATTTCATTCGATAACAGGCCTTCGGCCTTCACGTGGACGAAGTCGTTCCATTCGGCGACCGCTTCCGGGACCGCCTCCGTATGGGTCAAGCCCCGGTCGCTCATGTGGCCGATCAGGTCGCGGATCCATTCAACATTGTATTCGATGCTGCGCGGGTTGTTTCCGAGCGCGGCGTGGGGGCCCATAATCATGAACATGTTGGGGAAGCTGTCGATCATGACGCCGACGAATGTTTTGGGTCCACCGGCCCATCTATCCTTCAGGCACTGACCGCCCGTACCGCGAATATCGATGCGGTCAAAGCTGCCCGTCACCGCGTCGAAGCCTGTCGCGTAAATGATGACGTCGAAGTCGTAGTCTTGCGCGCTTGTGCGGAGGCCGGTTTGGGTAATCCGCTCGATCGGCTCCTCCAGCATGCTGATGAGCTTTACGTTTGGCTGGTTGTAGACCTCGAAATAGTGGGTTTCCTGGGGGACACGCCGGGTGCCAAAGCCATGGTCCTTGGGGATTAACAATTCGGCGGTTTTAGGGTCTTTCACCCGTTGACGGATCTTGTCGGCGACGAAATCCGACATCAGCCGGTTCGCCTCGCGGTCTATCATCATGTCGCGAAAATTACCCTGCCAGATACCGAAGCCCTGGCCGGCATAACGATCCTCCCAAAAGGCGTGCCGTTCCTCCTCCGTCACTTCAAAGGTCCCACGGGGGTCGATGGTATGGATAAAACAGGCGGCGGTCTCTCGGCAAAGTTCAAACAGTTCCGGATAACCGGCGCGGATCTCAGCCATCTCTTCCTTGGAAATCGGCCGATTGTGAAGCGGCGTGCACCAATTGGGCCGGCGCTGGAAGACCGTGAGTTGCCCTGCGGTTTTGGCAATCTCCTGGATCGCCTGCACGCCGCTGGCGCCAGTGCCGATCACCGCGACGCGT
>CAUZBE010000375.1:0-3821 GCA_963577885.1 Alphaproteobacteria bacterium | reverse complement strand
CGCGGCACTGGACCCAATATATTGGGGCCTGTGGATAACTTTATCGGTCCTGGCCCCAGTGCTCCACCCGCTGAAAGTCGCTGGACCCGAGCCCCAGTCAATGCAATAGTCCGCCGCGAATTAGTGCGGTAATCAGGTGAGTGTCATGAGTGCGAACGTTGGAACCCGATTGATGACATGGTGGAAAGGCTACGAAGTTGGCCGGGACAGCTTTGGCAACCGTTATTTCAAGGAAAAATCCGGCGGGAAGCGGCGTTGGGTGATTTACGAGGGTGCACCGGAAGCCAGCAAGGTGCCCCCTGAGTGGCATGCCTGGCTGCATCGGACAATAAAGGAACCACCCCTGGGCGAGCGGCCAGAAATTCCGTGGGAAAAACCCCATGTGGCTAATTTAACGGGTACGGCGGTGGCCTATCGGCCGGGGGGCAGCGTGTTTTCCAATAAGGCACGGCAGAAAAGCGGCGGCGACTATCAGGCTTGGACACCCCAATAGTTATTTTGTATTGATTCGGTCGGCGCCACCGGATTAGGCGGAGATTTTAAGCAAATCCTGGTGGGAGGGTAGATGCGATGAGCGGCAACCTGGTGGAAACCCTGATCGGCGTGGTGGTTTTGGTCGTGGCCGGCTTTTTTCTCTATTTTTCATATGACAAGGCCGATATTGGCGCGGTTGAAGGCTATGCCCTGATAGCGAAATTTGACAAGGTCGATGGCATCAAGGTGGGCAGCGATATCATGTTGGCCGGGATTAAGGTCGGTACGGTCACGGACCAGATCCTGGATGCCAAGGAATATCTTGCGGTGCTTAGTCTGTCCCTGTCATCGGATGTTAAATTGCCTGACGATTCGACCATTAAAATTGCTTCCGACGGCTTATTAGGGGGCAAATATCTTTCCATCGACCCTGGCGGCTCGGAAAATTACCTGGAAGCGGGCGAGGAAATCCGCTTTACCCAAGGCGCCGTAGACCTGACTGAATTGATTGGCAAGGCCATATACAGCACCGGTGGCGGTGGGAAAAAAGCGGAATAGCGCCGAGAACAATGAAGACGTCCGCCGCCGCAGCATTGCTTTTTATTCTCTTGATCCTGACTGCCGTGCCAATGCCTGTGTTGGCGCAATCGGCGAAGGCCCCGGGGGCTTTGTTGCGCGGTTTGGATAAGATCACCGCCCGTATCACGACCTTTGGAGCGCCGATTGATCAGGAAGTGCGCTTTGGTACTCTGCGCATCATGGCCCATATCTGCCGCAAGCGCCCGCCGGAAGAAACGCCCGAGGTGGCGGTATTCCTGGAAATTGACGAAAAACGGCCAGGTGTGGCTGGGCGTTTGACCCTGTTTTCCGGCTGGATGTTCGCCTCATCTCCGGCTTTATCGGCCCTGGAACACCCTGTCTACGATGTCTGGGTGCTCGATTGCAGCGCCACCTCTGAAGACAACGGCCTGCCAGAAAGGCTAAAATCTCCCGATCCTGATAATGCCACCGACAAACGCGAGTGATAGTCGGCCCGGGTAATTTCGATGGCGCCGAATTGGCGTAGATGACTGGTGATAAACTGCGTATCGAGCAACACGAACGAACCCAGCGTTAAGCGGGCGGCCAAATGCACCAAGGCCACTTTGGAGGCATCGGAACGAAGGCTGAACATACTTTCGCCAAAAAATGCCGCGCCCAGGGCAATGCCATACAGTCCGCCGACCAGCTCGTTGCCAACCCAAGCTTCGACGCTATGGGCAAATCCTCGATGATGCAGAACAGTAAATAGTTCTTGAATCTCGTGATTGATCCAGGTCGTCGAGCGTCCCGAGGCCGGCGTGGCACAGGCCGTCATGACTTGTTCGAAGGCACTGTCGACGCGGATTGTGAAGGCTTCGCGGCGCACTGTCCGGCGCAGGCGCCGGGATAAATGAAAGGCGTCCAGGGGCAGAATACCGCGTGTTTCGGGATCAACCCAGAATATTTCCGGCTCATCCCGTCCATCGGACATGGGAAAAATCCCAGTCGCATAGGCCTTAAGCAGGATATCGGGGGTTATTCTCATCCCCTATCCTATTGTGCCGAATGACTAATCAGCTGTTTTGCCCATGGCATCCCAGTTGTACAAAGGGGTTTCCTTGCTCTGGAACCGGCGCACCGCCTCTTTGTGAAAGTCAGTGGTGAAGACGATGGACTGAGCGTCTGCCTCCAACTCCGCCATGGTTGTATAGTCCGATTGAAAACTACGGTTGGCAATCCGTTTAGTAATACCAATGGCGGCTTTCGAACCCTGGGCCAGACGCCCCGCCAAGACCCGGGAGGCGGGCAGCAAATTCTCCGATCCATGAATGGCATACAACAGGCCCATGGCGTCAGCTTCCGCCGCGGTAATGGAACGTGCGGTGTACATCAATTCCTTGGCTTTTTGCATGCCCACTGCACGGGGCAGGGTGTACAGCACCGCCATATCTGGAACCAGGCCAATGCGCCCGAACACCGAACAGAACTTCGCCCGTTCGCTGGCCAAAACAAAATCGGCCTGCAAGGCCAGGGCGAAACCGCCGCCATAGGCTATGCCGTCTACCGCCGCGATCACCGGGCAATCCAGATTGTATAAACGTTCAAGCCATTCGTGCATCTTCAGCAGGCGGCTGCGGCCATTTACCGGCCCCGCCCGTTCAGGGTTTCCCATGGACTTAACGTTGCCGCCGGCGCAAAAGGCCCGGCCGTTGCCGGCGATGATCAAGGCCTTGACGTCATCGTTGCCTTGCACCGTATCCAGCATACGCACGAAATCGGTTTTCATTCCGTCCGTCAGGGCGTTCAACACGTCAGGCCGGTTCATGGTGAACAGGGCGATGCCGCTGTCATCAATGTCAAGAGTCGCGTCCGTGTAATCCTTACTCATGATGCTCCATCCTTACGTGGCCAATCTCCGCCGAGAAATTCTTCCAGCCAGTGTATGTGATAATCTCCGTCGATAAAGTTCTGCTGCTGGATCAATTCCGCATGCAGGGGGATGTTGACGTCAATGCCATCGATGACGAATTCACCCAGGGCCCTGCCCAGACGCATCAGGCAGTCGTTGCGGGTTGATCCGTGCACCACCAGCTTGGCGATCAGGCTATCGTAATTTGGCGGAACGCGATAACCGGCGTAGAGTGCCGAGTCTACCCGCACACCTAGGCCGCCCGGCGCATGGAAATCTGCCACCCGGCCTGGCGAGGGGACAAATGTGGTGGGATGTTCGGCATTGATCCGGCATTCGATAGCATGGCCGGAAAAACGAACATCTTCTTGTCTAAAGGACAGCGGCGCGCCGGCTGCGATGCGGATCTGCTCGCGCACGAGATCTATACCGGTGATCGCCTCGGTCACGGGATGTTCAACCTGCAAGCGGGTATTCATTTCGATGAAATAGAATTCGCCATCTTCATAGAGGAATTCCACGGTACCCAGCGAGGTATACTTGATGCTGGCCAGGGCCTCGACCACCACCTGACCGATCCTTTTGCGGGCCGCGTCGTTCAGGGCCGGCGAGGGCGTTTCTTCCAGGATTTTTTGATTATTGCGTTGTATGGAGCAGTCCCGCTCGCCTAAATGCACCACCGTGCCGGTGCCGTCGCCAATCACCTGCATCTCGATATGGCGGGGCTGTTCAAGGTATTTTTCCAGATAGACCGCATCATCGTTGAAGGCGGCCTTGCTTTCCCTGCGCGCGGCGGACAGCGCGGCATGGAATTCACTGCCCTGACGGACCAGTTTCATACCCCGACCACCGCCGCCCGAAGCAGCCTTGATCAGGACGGGATAACCCATCTGATCGGCCAGCGCTTTGGCCTCTT
>CAUZBE010000374.1:0-3841 GCA_963577885.1 Alphaproteobacteria bacterium | reverse complement strand
GTATGCGTACAGGCGCGCCAGGGCCTCTAAATTTTATGCGCTTGAAACCGGCAACATGGACAGCCTCAAACCGAAGATCTTGGATCGGCGCATTGCCGGTCCAATTGCAAAACATTGGAATGGAGACTTTTATGTCGAAGCAATTATCGCGAAAATTCATCTTGTTATTAGGCGTAACCGGCGTCGCGTTCGGGGTCTTGCCAATGTCTTTTGATCCCGTGGAAGGCGTCGTCATCGTCAAGAGTGCCCAGGCCGTTGGTTGCGGTGGTAGTGCTAGTGCCCATGCAAGCTAAGGTAGTTGCAATACCTAACTCATACACATAGCCATACTCGGGCCGCTGTCGTCATCGTTCAGCGGCGGCCCATTTTTTGTCTGTAAGCCGCGCCTACCCACGATCCCTTGGTGAGCGGTCAAATGATCCAGAATAGCCCGGAACTGCTCTAGCGGGGCCAGGCGCGCAAGGCGCACAACCCGCCATCCACGGGCAGGAAAACGCCGGTGACCCAGCGCGATTCATCGCTAGCCAGATAGACCGCAGCCCAACCCACGTCCCAGCCCGTGCCCTCTGTCCGCATCGGCACCATTTGGATGCGGCGTTGCCGGACCTCTTCGCCCCGGCCCGCTACCATGGGCGTGGCGACGGAACCGATGACGATGCAGTTGCAGCGGATTTGTTCCGTGGCGTAGTCGGCGGCGATGGAAAGTGTCAAGCCATGTAAGCCGGACTTGGTGGCGGCATAGGCGGCCGCGCCCGGGCTTCCCATTAACCCCAGAGCCCCGGCTATCGACGAGACGTTGATGATCGACCCACCGCCGCCACTGTCCCGCATCAAAGGTACCGCCGCGCGGCTGCACAGCATGGCGGAAGTCATATTGACATGCACTAGATTGAGCCAGGCCTCATCGCTGACATCTTCCACTCGGTTCGGCCCGCTGCCGGCGCCTACGCCGACATTGTTGCAAAGAATATCCAGGCGGCCATAGCGTTCCTGAACCGCCCTACCCATGGCCGCGACTTCATCGGACTGGGTGACATCCGCCGCGAAGACGGAAGCCTCACCACCTTCTTCGGCGATCTCCGCCGCCAGGGCCTCGGCCCGCTCGGCCGAGCGGTTGACCAGCAACACCTTGGCCCCCTCGCGGGCGATCAGCAGGGCCATGGCCTTGCCATTGCCTATCCCGTCCCCGCGCGGCGCGGCTCCAGTAACGATGGCGACCTTACCGTCTAAACGTCCCATGAATTCACGCCCGTCTAGGTTTCGGGATAACGCCAGACGTCGCCGGATTGTTTGGCGCCCTCGTCAATGGTCCATTGCGGCATGGCTAAGCCGTCGGCAATGTCGGTAAAGACCATGCGCACACGGCTGCCGATGCCCACCCTGGCCACCATCTCGGGCGGCGCTAGAACACCGTCCGAGGACACCAGATTTCCGAACACGCGCAGCGCCTCATGCTCTGTCGGCGCGCCTTTCTGCGTATCCAGATCCACAACCAGAACATGGTAGGGCACATATGGCTTGAAGGCCGGCTGAATAGCGTGCGCCACCTCTGTATAGCTGTGCACTTCGCCCTTGCCTTCCACCGGGGTCCAGGTGAAATTCCCACTGGCGCACCAGGCACAGCCCGTGCCCACGGGATAGCGTATCAGGCCGCAATCATCGCATTTCTGCAGATGAAATTCGTGCCGGGCGCAATGGCCGAAATATGCCAGGTTCTCGTTGTCCAGGGCATCGACCTGCAGGGTCATCCCCAGGTAATCGGCAGTGATGGTTTCCGTCATTATCTTATCTCCTTTTGCTCAGGCGCCGCGGCGCATGACCATGGCCGAACCGGTGCCTGGCGTGGCCCAACCCAGATTGGCGCTTATTTCTACATCCTTGACCTGTCGGCAGCCGCCTTCGCTATAATCATAGGTGTGCTGGCGTTTACCGTTCGGGCCAATAGGACAGCTGTCGTCGGTCTCGTGGCGTAATTGGCGGACGTTTTCCACCACCATCGCCACGCCATGGGTATAGCCTTCACAGAGATGGCCGCCGGAGGTGTTATTGGGCCGCCGACCGCCCAGGAAGGTGGTGCCGTCCGAGACATAGTCCCCGCCTTCCCCCTTCTTGCAGAAGCCATAATCCTCCAGCTGCATCATGGTGGTGAAGGTAAAGGCGTCGTAGGAGCCGGTGACGTCGATATCTTCGGGGCCGACGCCAGCGTTGCGCCACAGGCGCGGGGCGGCATAGTGCCCGGCGACGGTGGAGATCGGGCCAGCTTCATAGTGCAGATCGGCGCGCGGCTTGGACACCCGGCCCACGACGCCACGGATCAGGGCCGGTATCTGCCGGCAATCCTTGGCCCGTGCGGCGGAGGTCACAATAATCGCCGTGGCGTTGTCGGTCTCGACACAGCAATCCAGCAGATGTAGGGGCTTGCAAATCATCCGGCTGCCCAGCACGTCATCCACGGTAACCCGGTTGTTGTACAATGCCTTGGGATTGTTCGAGGCATGGTGGGAATGGGCCACCTTCACCATGGCCACCTGCTCGGGCTTGGTGCCATAATCGTGCATATGGCGCATGAAACTGGGCGCGAATAATTGTCCGGGGCTTTGCCAGCCGTAACTGCGTTGATGCAGCAATTCGCCGACCACCGGCGCCACGGCCCGGGCGCCGGTGCCGCCCACCCTGGTCTGGCTATGGCCGTTCATGGAGCGGAATATCACCACGGTTTCGCACATGCCCGCCTCGATTACGCCCATGGCGATGCCGACCATGGCTTCGGTACTGGAACCACCGCCCAGGACATCCATGTAAAAATTCAGGCGTATGCCCAGGTCGGCGGAGACAAAGGTCGACAGGGTCGAATCCATCGCCGAATAAGACATCATGCCGTCCACGTCACCTGGCGTCAGGCCCGCATCCTCCATGGCATTGCGCACGGCCCGCGTGGCCATGGCCCGCGTGGTCGTGCCGGAGCCACGGACATATTCCGTCTCTCCCACGCCAACGATGGCATATTTTTCCCTGAGAGAGGCCCCAAGCTCGGGGTCCAACTGATCGATGCGCGCCATGTCTTCTCCTCACCGTTATAATTTTATACGAAGGTTCATTGTCGCCCGTTGGGCCTGGCCCGTCTATGGATGATGACGCCTCAACCGCAGCAAAAGCACGATCAGCAGGCAGCAAATGCCGGTCAGCAGATACAGCCCGGCGGAAAAACCGCCTGTCAGGTCCGACAGCGCACCCAGTGTCAAGGGGCCCATAACGCCACCGACTTCCGCCGCCGAGAAAAACAAGCCCCCCGCCGCGCCGGCATGACGGCTGCCGACGCCGGGGGTCTCCACCAGCAACAGCATTAAAACCGTCATCAACGAGCTTCGTGACAGACCTTGCAGGATCAAACCAAGGGTTAAAGGTAGGGCGTTGCCGGCACTTTGCAACAGCAAGGTCGAGATGCCGGCGGCCAGGATCAGGATAAATAGGATTTTATGGCGCCGGGCGGGTATTGCCAGACGCGGGATCAATAACGACCCCAGCACGCCGACGGCGGTAGGGATCGCCGCCCAATATCCGGCCTGTGACGCGGTCATGCCGCCGCGGCGCAGAATCTCCGGCAGCCAGTTGTTCAGGCCGTGATTGAAAAAGAAGGCCCCAACGGCCATGACCAATACAGCGCGGACGGCAGGCAGGCGCAGCAGGCCCCAAAACACCATCCATTGCCCCTGGTCCCGGTCGGACATGGCCAGCTGTTCCAGGGCGCGGGCCTGGGGATGGCGGTTTATGGCCAACCAGATCAGGCCGGCAAAAAGACTGATCCCCGCGTAGAGGAACATGACGTGACGCCAGTTCTGAT
>CAUZBE010000373.1:0-3843 GCA_963577885.1 Alphaproteobacteria bacterium | reverse complement strand
GGGTTTGGATTTTTGCCATCGGCAGCTTGCTTTACCTGACCTTGCGGACGCTGAAGCGGCATACCAATCTGCTGAGCGTTTCCGGCCGCTAGACTATTTTCGAAATTGAACCGGTCGGTTAAGGCCGTGGCGGCCGCCCGGCGTTTTTACGCCGCCCCAGTGGAGCCGTGCGTCTTGGCGTACTGGCGCGAACGAGAAAAGCTAGTCCAGATTCGATAAATATTAAATCTGGACTGGGCCCATCGTTTCCTTTGCGTGGTGATTGGGCTAGAAGCGAGCGATATTGGTCAATGGCGCCGCTTTAATACCGCATCATTCCGGGAGCTTGTTCTGGCCGGAGGAGTCATTGTTGATGGTTGCGGATCTACATCTGGAGAAAGGTTTGTCGCGGGCTGAAAAAGGCCAATTTTTGCCGCCTTATAATACGGTGGCCACTTTGCGCCGCTTGATTTGGCCATGGTAGCCTGCCTGGACGATAGCTTTCACGACCGGGATGCCGGGGCGCGCCTGAGCCAGGCGGACACGGCGGCGATCCAAGGCCTGACCCGGTCGCGGGACTGGTTGTGGATTGACGGTAACCACGATCCCCGGCTGCCTCTTCAAACGCGCGCATGCGGCGCATGGTACGATATAGTTCGACCAGACGGTCCCGGTCGATATTATGCTTGGGATGAGTGTCGTCGTTTGCCACGATAGTCCTCCGGCAACCAATGTTGGCGCACTTGCATCAGTATTTAGCTTCTATAGATAGGGCGGCTCATGGACATTCAAATCATTACCGCGACCACGGTCACCAAATTGGGTCTGGAACATAAGGGACAGGTTTTGATCGGCGGCAGTCATGGTGGCGTCTATGCGGGCTATTTGGCCGCCAAGGCGGGGGCCCGGGCGATCATTTTGAATGATGCGGGCGGGGGCCTTGATGGCGCCGGTTTCTCGTCATTGGCTTATTTGGATGATCTGGGCCGGCCCGGCGCCACCGTGGCCCATGATAGCGCCCGTATTGGCGATGGCGACGACATGGCGGCGCGCGGCATAATCAGCTATGTCAACCGGACAGCTGCCGCTCTGGGCTGTGCCGTGGGACAAACCACAATGGCCTGCGCCGAGGCCATGCGCGCAGCGCCCGCGCCGTCGGGGGAGGCGCCGGCGTACGAGGAAGCGCGCTTTCTCTTTTCCATAGAAGGCGAAAGCCCGGCTATTTGGGGTGTCGATTCAGCCTCGCTGCTGCGCCCGGAAGACGCGGGGCAGGTGGTTATAACAGCTTCCCATGGCGCCTTGTTGGGTGGCGAGGCGGCATCCGCCATCAAATACGATGTCCTGGCCTGCGCTTATAATGACGCCGGCGTGGGCATCGAGAATATCGGCATCAGCCGCCTGCCGGCCCTGGATCAGCGCACGATCGCCGCCGTCGCCGTGGACTGCCAGACCGCGCGCATCGGCGACGTCCGGTCCATGTGGCAGAGCGGCATAATTTCATATGTGAACAAGACCGCTGCGGCCCTGGGCGTGGCCCCTGGCGATCGCCTGCAAACATTCGCACAAAAAGCCCGGCGATAGGCCGGATTGGGAGAACGTTAGAGCATGTCTGAACAAAAATTTAGTAACCAGCCGCCCCGTACCATGAGCGGCGGCCGCGCACTGGCCGAGATGTTGAAGCTGCATGAGGCTGCGCCCATGTTCGGCATGGGCGGGTTCCAGTTGCTGCCGTTCTACGATGCGGTTGGCGAGGTCGGTCTGAGCCATACGCTGATCAACGATGAACGTTGTGGCGCCTTTGCAGCCGATGCCTATGCCCGCGTCTCGGGCCGACCCGGTGTCTGTGATGCCACCTTGGGGCCGGGCGCGACCAATTTGACCACCGGTTTGGTGGAAAGCCTGAATGCCGGGGTGCCGTTGATTGCCGTTACTGGAGATACCAACCGCGACTATTCCTGGAAGAACATGACCCAGGAATCCCGACAATTGGAGATCCTGGCTCCCGCGGTCAAGGAGGTCATTCGGGTTGAAGCCATCCAGCGTCTGCCCGAGCTGGTGCGCCGGGCCTATGGCGTGGCAACGTCCGGGCGGCCCGGTCCGGTGTTGCTGGATGTGCCCGAAGATATCGCCCACGGTGAATATGATTTTCCGGAAGACGATCTGCACGCCGATCTGTCTGCCATCAGTATTCCGGCCTACCGCAGCCGTCCGGCCCGGGACGATTTGGCCCGCGCCGCCGCGTTGCTGGCCAAGGCGCAGCGGCCCATCATCCTGGCCGGCGGCGGTGTGCATCTATCCGGCGCCCAGGCGGCCCTGACCGCATTCGCCGAAAGTTTCAATATTCCCGTTGCCCATACCTTGAGCGGCAAGGGCGCCATTGCCTGCACCCATGCCCTGGCCCTGGGCCTGTTTGGTCGTTATACCCGCATTGCCAATGATATACTAGAAAGCGCCGATTGCATCCTGGTGGTGGGCTGCAAGATGGGCGAGATCGCGACCAAGCGTTATACCCTGCCGCCCCGCCACATTCCCCTCATCCACCTGGAAATCCAGGCCGAGGAGATTGGCCGCTGCGTGCCGGCTGATGTACCTCTGTGGGGCGATGCCAAGGCTGGGATCGAGGATCTGGCGGCGGAAATGTCCGATAGTGCCACCCGTCAGCATACCGCGCGTGGCGAATACGCAGCCGAAATTACCCAACGCATAACCAGCTGGCGCATGGAGGTTCAGGAGCGCCTGAACTCGGACGAGCGGCCGGTAAATATGGCGCGCATGTGCCAGGAACTAAATAATACCCTGCCCGACGACGGCATCCTGGTCGCCGACGGTGGTTTTGCCGCCCATTGGACCGGACTGTTGTGTGAAACTAAGGCACCGGGCCGGCACTACATCGCCAATCGCGGCTTTGCCTCCATCGGCTATGGCCTGCCAGGCAGCATGGGCGCGCAGCTGGCCGCCGGCGACCGCCCCGTAGTCGGCGTGACCGGTGATGGCGGCTTCAACATGGTGATCGGAGAATTGGAAACGGCGGGGCGTTTGAAAAGCGGCCTGACGATCCTGATCGTCAACAACGCCGCGTCCGGTTACGTCAAGGCCCTGCAACAGGCGCAATTCGGTGGCCGCTTCCAATCTTCCGATCTGAACGAGATGAACTATGCCAATCTGGCGGAAAATTTCGGCTGTCAGGGTATCCGCGTGGAAGACCCCGACGATCTGGCCGGCGCCATCCAGACGGGTATGGGCGAGCGGGACCGTCCCACGGTCATCGATGTCGTCGTAACCCGCGACCCGACTAAAATGTTGCCGGGCGTTGATAACCGCACGGCGCCAATCAAAAAGGGCGATCGTATTGCTTAGCGCGGATCTAGATTTACAGGAAGCGCTTCCATGGACCGCAGCATCGGGAGACGGCGTTTAGTATTTCGCCTCCCGGCGCTGTTATCGCGGTTTTAACTCGTAGGCGCTGGCGCGCACCTACTGGGTGGCAGTCGCAGTGGAAGTTGACGTGCTGGTGCCGGCAGAGTTGCCGCTATCCGAGGCAGCTGCCGCGATGGCCGCCGCCAATGCCGCGCCACCCAATAAGGCTCCGGTTGATAGATCGACCAGGCCGGAATTGCTAGACAGGCCGCCGAATTTACTGCCTGGTTTGGGGCCCAGGGCCGTTTGCATGAATTGAACCTATAGCTGGCTTGGCGGCAAGACCGATGGCGGCGCGGGCGGCCCGTCCGCCCGCCCGGCGCTACGGAGGTAGAGAAACCGGTACGGCGGAGACAATCTTTTTGGCGTTGCTTATAGCAACCTAGGCTTGCGCCATAACCGGCTACAAGCTCAAGGTAGCGACCGCGGCCAATACCACGGCTTTGC
>CAUZBE010000372.1:0-3862 GCA_963577885.1 Alphaproteobacteria bacterium | reverse complement strand
TCCCAAATCCAACAGAGCATTGCCGAAGCGGTTGGTACCATCCTGCAAGGCGCCATAGGTGTGGCTGCCGTCATCATCTATAAAGGCAACGTTGTCGCCGAAGCCCTCCTCGACCCGCCGGTCCACGAAATCCACGGCTAGGTTATAGTCCCGCGGCACGGTCACCAAGGGCGGATCCTGGGATAGATCGAATGTGCTGTAACCGCTTGCCATACCTAAAATCCTCCCATTGTCGCAAAAATTGCTATTTAGCCAGGGTCTGGACCCAGTCCCTGGCCCAGGCGACGCCCGCTTCCTCCGGCAGTTCATCGCTTGACGCGTTGTGCCGCATCACCTCGCCGACCCGTTCGGCGCCTAGTTTACGCAGCAGGTTGTCGAACCGGCTGCCGCCTTGATTGTAGGTATCGGCATAAGTGCTGTCACCTAGGCCAATTACACCATAACGCAGCCCCGACAGATCCGGCTGGTACAAATCCAACGCCTCGTATAGCGCCATGGCATTGTCGGGCACATCGCCCTGGCCGTATGTCGAGGTGCAAATCAGGATGAGCTCGTTGTGGCACAAAACATCCGGGGTCAGGCCGTCCATATCCAGGATTTCAACCTTATAACCGGCCTCTTTCAACACCGGTCGGACATCTTCGGCGACCAGCTCGGCGGTGCCGGTGATGGTACCAACCAGTATGGTGATGGAATTGGTCATTCATTCCCCAATATCCGCGATAAGTTAGCTTGGAGTTAACTGCTATATACTGCATAAATATCCAAAAATACAATCATAAAGAAATATAGTGCATAAAACCTCAATTCATGCTCCAATATCAAATCGATTGCGAAATCAGGACAATGCCAATGGGCCACCAGATAGAATGGGATCAGGCAGACAGGGCCGGTGACGATAGACGCTATTTGACCCTTTTGGGTGACCGAGTGCGCGGGGCAAGGGCCCGGCGCGGCATGACACGCAAGATTTTATCAGCTGAATCCAGGGTCTCGGAGCGTTATCTGGCGCAACTGGAAAGCGGCCGCGGCAATGTCTCCATCATTCTATTGCGCCAAATCGCGGCGGCCATGAACTTGCCCCTTTCGGAACTGGTCCAGGACGGCCCAGACCGGCCGGTGGAAATGGCCTTAATCCTGGAACAATTGTCCGGCCTTGGCAGCGATGATCTGGCCGACCTGCATCGCCATTTACGCCAGCGGTATACGCCGGAGGGCGGACAAAGCGGCCGAATTGCCTTGATCGGGCTGCGCGGCGCGGGCAAAAGCACCCTGGGCGGCGCCCTGGCCAAGCGCCTGAACCTGCCCTTTGTCCAATTGAACAAGGAGATAGAGGCAAAGGCCGGCATGGGCTTGGACGAGATTTTCGACCTGCTGGGCCAGGCGGCCTACCGCAGGTTGGAGCGGCAATGCCTGGACCAGGTGATCGACGCCCATCCCAGGGCGGTGCTGGAGACGGGCGGCGGCCTAGTTACGGAGCCGGGCACCTTCGAACGCCTGCTCTCGTCCTGTTACACAATCTGGCTGCAAGCTTCGCCGGAAGAACACATGGCCCGGGTCGCGGCCCAGGGCGACCAGCGCCCCATGGCCGGCAACCGGGAGGCCATGGACGATCTGCACCGCATCCTAGATGGCCGTGAAAGCCTCTACCGTAAGGCCGACACCACCCTAGACACCACCGCCCGGACCCTGGGCGCCTGCCTGGACGAACTGGTCGATCTGGTGCCGGATGCCTGCAAGGTTCAGGTCTAGTTATTCATCGGCCGCACCTCGACGAAGTTCGTGTTATAGGTGGTCGCGCCACTGGGCGCGGAGCGATCCAAAGTTACCGCATTGGCACAGCCTTCGGTGTCGGTGCCGTCTGCATCGGGGGTGAACCAGGCCCCTTCCTTGATGGAGACGACGCCTGGCGCAATATTTTCCGTCACCCGCGCCGGCAGCACCGTCGCGCCCTGGGCATTGAAGACCCGAACCAAATGGCCATCATGAATGCCCCGCGCCTCGGCATCCATCGGGTGCAACCACAAATCATCGGGGTCAACCTTGGCCAGCTTGTCCTGATTGCCATGGATGGAATGGGTCCGAGCCCGGGATTTGGGACTGCAGAGGCTAAGCGGATAGGCGGCGTCGTGGTCCAAGTGCGGCACCCAGGTCGGGATTGGCGCAATGACGCCTAGGCCGTAGGGGTCGGGGCGGTCGGCGATGGCGGTGGCATAGACCTCGATCTTGCCTGACGGCGTGGAAAATTTATGCCTGTCAGGCTCGCGGATCTGCTTGGCGAAGGCGACCGCATCCTGGGGTGCCGGAAACCGGGCCACGCCCTGCTCTCTGAAGGCATCGAAATCATCCACCGCCTCCTTGGTGAGTTCGCGCAGCCAGTCCATCTCCTCCCGGTCGTTATAACCCTCGATGCCGACGCGCCCGGCGAGATCGGTGAAGATATCCAGGTCGTTGCGGCATTCGTACATGGGCGCGATCGCCTGACCCATGAAGATGGCGTAATGGCCGGCCCCGGCCCAGGGTGTGTGGACGTCGTTGCGTTCCCAAAATGTAGTCGCCGGCAACACGATATCGGCATGGCGGGTGGTCGGGGTCAGAAAATGGTCCTGGCCCACGATGAATTCAACGTTGTCTAGGGCGGCGGCGGTCTTGGCCGCATTGGGGCATTGATTGAACAAATCGCCCCCGGCCGAATAGATCAATTTTATATCCGCCGGATAGCCGCCGCTTTTGCCGTGCAGCAACAGGTCCGCCAGCAACGGCGCCGAGACCTCGGCGTCGACCGGATTCCGCCCCGCCGGAAAGCCCTGAATATAGCTTTGCCCCGTAGCGCCATTGCTGGCGCCGGAGTTGCCCCCCACGATGCCCACATTGCCGGTGATCGCCGCCAGGGCATAAACCGCCCGGTGGAATTGCTCGCCAAAAGCCGTTCGCCCCGGTGCATAGCCGCCCTGCAAGGCCGCCGGTTTAGCGGTGGCGAATTCCACGGCCAGGCGATGGATCGTCGCGGCGGGAATGCCGGTTATCCCGGCCGCCCATTCCGGCGTCTTAGGGATACCATCACACGCGCCCAGCAAATAGCTGCGATAGGAGGCCCCCGACGGGGCGCCGGAGGGTAGGGTTGCCTCGTCAAAACCAAGCACATGACGGTCGCAATAGGCCTGATCATGCAGCCCTTCCTTGACGATGACATGGGCCATGGCGATCAAGGCGGCGGTATCCGTAGAAGGCCGGATGAAGACATGTTCGTCGGCCAACTGGATAGAGGTGCGGGTCCGGCGCGGATCAATACAGACGATGCGCACGCCTTTCTCCTTAGCCCGCTTCAAATATTGCATCGTGCCAGTGCCAAAGGTGCCGTCGCCTGGCGACCAGCCCCACATCCAGATCAGCTTTGAATTGACATAGTCGGTGGGCTCGCGGCCGGCCGCCTTGTAGGCAATTTCCGGGCCAAAAGTGGTACGTATGGAGAAAATCTCTGCCTGGCACGACATGTTCGACCACAAATTGGTGCAGCCGCCAAAGAGGTGCAAAAAGCGCTTTGCCGCCCCCCGGCCGTGCAACATGGACATGCTGCCCGAGCGGGAACCGTCGAGTATGGCTTCGTTACCCCAGGTTTCGCGCACGCGCAACAACTGTGCCGCCACTTCGTCCAGGGCATCGTCCCAGGAAATACGCTCGAATTGGCCGGACCCGCGCGGACCCGTCCGGCGCATGGGATATTGTAAACGGTCGGGATGATAGGTGCGCTCGATCTGACCGACACCACGGGCACAGGCCTGTAAGGGGGGATGTTCCGAGTTCCAGCGCCGGGCATCGGTGGAAATCCTGTCGATGCGGCCGTCGCGCACATGGGCATTGA
>CAUZBE010000371.1:0-3869 GCA_963577885.1 Alphaproteobacteria bacterium | reverse complement strand
GGCCCTTACCAAGCCGGCGTGTCCGTATCTTTCTCCACGGTTAGAGGCCAGAAACCTTTGATTTTCGCGTCTAATTTCGTATCGTGGTACAGTCCGTCGGCAGCTTCGCCGCCAGCGGGAGCTGAGACCTTTTTTTGGAGTGCCGCGGATGGCCAATATCCCGTTCAAAAGAGATGTGAAGTTCGAATATGGTGTGGCCGATCAAGTCTCGCCGCTAATCCGCCGGGTCATCGCACCCAATCCGTCCGCCTTTACCCTACATGGCACCGGCACCTACATCATCGGCCATGGCCAAGTTGGCGTCATCGATCCCGGTCCTAACGACCCGGCCCACATCGAAGCCATCTTGAACGCCGTCAAGGGCGAGACGGTCAGCCATATCATTATTACCCATACCCACCGCGACCACTCCCCCGGCGCGGCGCCGCTAAAGGCGGCCACGGGCGCGCATATCTGGGGCTGCGGCCCCCACGGCTATGGCCGCGAAGACAAGGGCAAGACCGACGGCGTCTCGGAGGAAGGCGGGGATACGGATTATATGCCCGATACCCTGGCCAACGACGGCGACGTCCTGGATACCAAGAAATGGGCCCTGCAGGCTATTTATACGCCAGGCCATACCTCGAACCATACCTGCTTTCATTTGCGGGAGGAAAATGCCGTTTTTACCGGCGATCATGTCATGGGCTGGTCCACCACCATCGTCTCGCCGCCCGACGGTGATATGTACCGATATATGGAGAGCCTACGGAAACTACTGTTGCGCTCGGACAAGCATTATTGGCCGACCCATGGCCCCAGAATAGCGAAAACCAAGCATTTCGTGGGCGAATTGGTAAAACACCGGGAAGAGCGGGAAGAACAAATCGCCCTTTGCCTGTCCCTGGAAATCGGACGCATTCCGGACATGGTTAAAAAAATGTATCGCGACGTACCCGAAAGCCTACATTCCGCCGCCGCCCGTTCCGTGTTGTCCCATCTTGTCCATATGGTGGACACGGACCGCGCCGCCTGTGACGGCGCCCCAGGCCCGGCGACGGATTTTCGGGCCGCCTAGGAAACCCAGATGACGAGGCAGGGCAGCGCTAAAATCGTCGTCGAGGATTTATGCAAATCCTTCGATGGCGTGCGGATCCTAGACGGGGTCAGCCTATCAGTCACGGACAGCGGGTCGCTGGTTTTATTGGGGGAATCTGGTTCCGGCAAGACCTTGACCCTGAAATGCATCATGGGACTGGTCCGCCCCGACAGTGGCGTCATCCGCATTGATGGCCAGGACTCGGTCGGCCTGCGTGGTCCGGACCGGGATCAGTTGTTGGGCCGTTGCGGCATGTTATTTCAGCAATCGGCACTTTTCGATAGCCTGCCTGTCTGGCGCAATGTCGCCTTTCGCCAGTTGCAGCACAGGGAAATAACCATCGATCAGGCCCGCGAGATGACGGTGAAATGCCTGGGCTCGGTTGGTTTGGGCCCGGCGGTGGCGGATTTGCTGCCATCCGAGTTGTCGGGTGGCATGCAAAAACGCGTCGGTATCGCCCGGTCCATCGCCAGCCAACCTGAGATCATATTACTTGATGAACCCACGGCGGGATTGGACCCCATCACCTCGAACGTGATCGCCTCTCTGATTATACGCAATGTGCGCGAATTAGGCGCCACGGCATTATCAATAACCTCGGACATCAACACCGCGATCAAAATTGCAGATCAGATCGTCCTGTTGCATGCCGGCAAGGTTGCCTGGTCCGGCCCGCCAGGCGAGATCGTCGAGACAGGCAACCCGGTGGTCGAACGCTTCATCCACAAATGGAAGATGGAGCGCGCGGCCTGATAGCTGCCATGGTTAATTGATCGGTAACGATTAGGCCGTCGGCAGCTTGTAGCCGGCGAATTGTTGGCGCAGCTGCAGTTTTTGGATCTTACCGGTGGCTGTATGGGGGATCTCGTCCACGAAAGTGACGTCATCGGGCATCCACCAGGAAACAATTTTACCCTCCATAAATTTTAAAATATCTGCGCCCTCTACGGTGCTGCCGCTATTCCTGACAATAATTAACAGCGGCCGTTCATCCCATTTCGGGTGCTCCACGCCGATCACCGCCGCCTCCGCCACATCCGGGTGGCCCACGGCAATATTTTCCAGCTCGATAGAGCTGATCCATTCTCCACCAGACTTAATGACGTCCTTGGAGCGGTCGGTAATCTGCATGAAACCGTCTTCATCCAGCGTCGCCACGTCACCAGTATCGAACCAGTCATTATTGTCCAGGACCGTGCCGCCCTCGCCCTTGAAATAGCCCTTGGTGATCCACGGTCCCCGCACCATCAAATGGCCGAAAGCCATGCCGTCGCGGGGTAATTCGTTGCCCTCGTCATCGGTGATTTTCATATCGACGCCATAAATGGCGCGGCCTTGCTTACTTTTGGCCAGCAATTTTTTCCCGTAGTCCATGCTAGCCATCTTGGCTTTTAAAACGCCGGTGGTGCCAAGGGGGCTCATCTCCGTCATGCCCCAGGCATGAATGACCGTGACGTCATAGTCCTGCTCAAAGGTCTCTATCATCGAGGCGGGCGCGGCGGAGCCACCGATCACCGTGCGGTTCATATGGGGCAGTTTCTTGTTGTTCTGTTGCAGGTATTGTAGCAACATCAGCCAGACCGTGGGTACGCCAGCAGACATGGTGACCTTTTCCGACTCCAATAATTCGTAGATTGAGGCCCCGTCCATACCCATACCCGGTAAGACCAGCTTGGCCCCGCACATGGGCGCGGCATAGGCTATGCCCCAGGAATTGGCGTGAAACATAGGCACTACCGGTAATACGCTGTCTTGCGATGACATTCCCAGGACATCCTTGCTGCATGTCGCCATGGAATGCAAAACCGTGGAACGGTGAGAGTAGAGCACGCCCTTGGGGTTGCCCGTGGTGCCGGATGTATAGCAGAGCGAGGACGCGGTACGCTCATCAAAACTGGGCCATTGCATGGACCCATCCTGGTTTGCGAGCAAATCTTCATAACAATGCACGTTTTTAAGCGTCGTTTCGGGTATATGTTTCCGACCTGTCATGATGACGATCGCTTCGAGGCTGCTCAACTGCGCCGCGATCCCTTCCAATAAAGGCACGAAGGTCAATTCGGTGAACAGCACCCGGGCTTCGGCATGATTGGCGATGTAGACGATCTGTTCGGGAAAGAGGCGGGGATTAATGGTGTGCAGCACGGCACCAATGCCCGAAACCCCGTAATAGCATTCCAGATGACGGTAGCCGTTCCAGGCCAGGGTTGCGACCCGGTCACCCAGATTGATGCCCAGCCCGCCCAGGGCCTGGGCCAGCTGCTTGGCGCGATGATTGGCGTCATTATAGGTATATCGATGGATCGGGCCCTCCACGCTGCGAGAAACGATTTCCACATCGCCATGATATTGCGCCGCGAACTCGATTAGCGAGGCAATCAGTAATGGGCGGTCCTGCATCAGGCCAAGCATGGCGTCCTCCGGGAGTTGGTAGTGCCGCGTCAACTTCTCTATATCCCGCGGGAGCCGGCTTCGTAAAGAGGGATGGGTATCAGGGCAGTTGGGAAAAATAGATACCGGAAACCAGGTAGCTATAAGCAGCAGCATGGGGGTCAAAATATACTGCGACATTGCGCGGCGCCGAGAGGGCGTTCACCGGAACGCCAAAAAAAATGCGCCCCTGATCGTGCTCAAGAGGCTCAGGGCTCACGGGTACCGGCGAGAGCTCTGCTGAAATCGGTCGGCGTAGTACCCACAATAGAGCCGGAGCCTGAAAAGGTCATTGTAGCGCCGTCGATACTCATGGTGCCGCTGCTGGCGGTAACCCTTGTTGAGCCGATGGAAACAGCGA
>CAUZBE010000370.1:0-3873 GCA_963577885.1 Alphaproteobacteria bacterium | reverse complement strand
GGGGGCGCCGATACCAGCATCCATCTTTGAACGCTCGCGTATCGTTTTTCCAAGAATAGAGGTGCTCAGCCTCTATGGACGCAGCGAAAATTTTCTCACCACCATGTGCAATACCGACAGCGACCCGGAACTGTCGACCACCACCGACGGCTGCGCTCCTGCCGGCGTGGAGGTAGCCGCCGTCGACGAGCACGGAATGCCGGTGGGACCGGGCGAGGAAGGCGATCTTTCCTACAAGGGTCCCGGGCATATGATCGAATACTACCGGCAGCCGGGTTTGACCGCCGAGCTATTCACCGAAGAAGGTTTTTCCCGCTCGGGTGATCTCGGTTGGGTTAATGACGCCGGCTACCTGCGTGTTACTGGCCGGCTCAAAGATATTATTATCCGCGGCGGCCTTAACATCAGCGCCGCCGAGATCGAGAATCTGATGTTGACCCATCCCTCGATACAGAATGCGGCCGTGGTGGCAATGCCCGATGTTCGGCTGGGTGAAAAGGCCTGCGCCTATATCGTTCCCGCCATGGGCATGCAACCCAGTCTGGAAGAGCTGGCGTCGTACTTGCGGGACGAGCACGATTTTGCCATCCAGAAACTACCCGAACGCATGGAACTGGTAGACGCCTTGCCCTTGACCGCCACGGGAAAAGTACAGAAGCATTTACTGCGGGCGGACGTGGCCGAAAAACTGAAGAGCGAAACCGTGGTTACCTGATCGGAGAAAGTATGGCGGAGACCTTCACGCCCACTTCGGCGGGCGGCGTTCATTCAGCGCCGCCAGGCCCTCGGCCAGTTCGGGACTGTTTATGGTCATGACCTGATTGCGGTCTTCTAGCGCGATCGTGGCGGTCAGAGAGGGTGCGTCCATGGCCGCGTTTAGCACATCCTTGGTCAGGCGCAGCCCAAGCGGCGCGGTGGCGAGCATTTCCTGAATATAGGTTTGCGCCACATCCAGCATCTCCTCATCCGGCACCGCGTCGTTGACGAGGCCCATGCGTTCCGCCTTAACGGCACCAATGAAACGCCCTGTATACATCAGCGCGGCCGCATTGGCGGCACCGACCAGCCGGGGCAGATGAAAGCTGGTGCCCATGTCCGCACCGGTTAAACCAATTTTTATAAAGGCGCAATTCATCCGCGCGCTTAGGCCCGCGATGCGGATATCCGCGGCCAGGGAGAGGGAAAACCCACCCCCCGTGGCGGCGCCATGAACCAGCGCGATGATCGGCTGGGGACAACGGCGCATGGCGATAATAATATTGGAAACCTTCCGCTGCACCTGGAAGTCCGCCGCGGCGCCCTTGGCGATCGTGGCCATGAAATCTTTGACATCGGCCCCGGCACAAAACGCACGTCCGGCCCCGCGGATGACAATGATACGGGTCTCCGGCCGGCCCCGCATGCGCTCAAAATATTCCAAAAGTTCGTCGACCATCACACTGTTGAAAGCATTCAGCCGTTCCGGCCGATTAAAGGTCAGCCAATCGACGCCGTCATCACGGTAAAGCTCCAGGGTTTCAAAATCAGGCATGTTATCTATCCTTGGTGTGGCCTTGGTGATGATGTCCACATTAGGATATTCTAGGGTCCCTGGCGACATCACCTACATTTGGACCAGCGAAGGACTATTGTTGAGACCTTTTTCAAAACCCTCAAAGCTGAGCTGATCTGGCGGAACATTTGGCAGATAGGGAGAAAGGCGAAAATGGCGCTGTTTGAATACATCAACGGCTTCTACAATCCCCGGCGCCGACATTCTACGCTAGGCGGCAACAGCCCTCCCGCGTCCGAAAAATTGGTCGCCTAAAATGAGATAAGTGACCAGAACTAAACCGTGACAAGACCAATAGAAAATCAACGAGCCTGGGACCACCTCGCGACCGCGTCTAGGAGGTCTTCCAGATAGCTATCCGTGATGCCCATGGCTTGCAGCTTCGTCACCGTATTGGCGAGATAGTCTCGGCAGGGGCCGCGTTCGCCGTGGGCCAGGGCAATATGTTCGGCGATCTGATCAGGGACCAGTCCGTAGGCGAATTGCCGGCTAGCCTCGTTCACCGTAAACGTCAGAGCTGCCGTGTTCAAACCAGAAATATTTAGATTGACCCAAGTGGGTTGATAAATATCGGTCCACATTTCCCGATGCCAGATAACCGGCAGCGCGGCGTCCAGGTCTGCCTCGGCAATACGAAAGGCGATACCGTCGCAGGACCCGCCCCGTAACAAACCCAATGCAAGGCCGGGAAATTCCGGTGTACCCCGCGCCAGCGCCGTCCAGACGCACATGGCGCGCCGCCACCCGGCCAGACGAGCGGGCGCGGCATCCTGGTGTGGAAACGGCGTATCCCAAAGCAGGCTGCCATAGCCAAAAATCCATACATCGCCCTTTGGCTGGGGCGCGTCCTCCAGCGCGGCCTCACGCGACAACTGCCGCGCCGGCTCGCTGAGAGGGATAAAAGGTTCTGGGAAGGTGCGCACAAGTGGTCCTTAATCGAGGGGCGTGTGCAACCGGGTGCCCGGCACCAGGACGCCGCCACGGTTGCCGATTTCGACACTGCCGAACCGGTCGGCGAAACAGGCCGGCAAGGGACGGTCCCCAGGGCCGGACAACCACAGACGCAACAGATGCCGGCGATCGGCGGGATCCGGGTAGTCACGAAAGCCGGTGCGGTCGTGCAGCAGAGTATGATTATAGACGAACTGCATGTCGCCGGGTTGCAAGCGCATCGGCAGATACAGGCGCGGATCATTGGCTAGTTCGTCGTACATATCCAGCGCCTCTATATGGCGCGCCGTTAGGCGGAGGGCACCGGGGAAACGCTGGGCGCTGTCGATATATTGACGCTGGTAGATCGACGATAAATATCCTTCGTACCAGTTGAACACCGGGATCTCAAAATACGGCTTTTGCCCCTCGCCCACTTCTCCTCGTCGGTCCGTCGCCAGGGGTTCGAACAGATAGGGCAATAGATCCGGCCGCAGCCGCAGCATTTCATTGAAAATGGTCACCGCGCTGACCAGTAGCGTATCGCCGCCTGCCATGGCGTCTTTTAGGCACAGCAGACCAACGATATCGCAGGAATCCGTATGAAACGATTGCCGCTCGGCGGTCTGGTAAATACGAACATTCGTATCGCCACTGCTAAGGGCCATGTCCCGCACATGGCCCAGCAAATGGCCGTCGCTATTTTGCGAGCGGGCATAGCCTAAATGTGCACCAACACCAAAATAGATCGCCGCCGTAAGGTCCCTTGAATATTGCCCGGCCGGCAGACCACGCAGCACGCCAAACCCGATGCCGCGCAACAAGGTTGCCTGCAACAGTGCCAGGCGCCGACCCAATTTTGGTAGTGAAAAGGCTTGCGCCATGATTCGCGAAATTTCCAAGCCCTTGTCGAGACAGTCCTGTGCCGCAACTTCCAGTTCAGCCACTTCATTATGGCTAAGCTGGCCGATCCATTGGTGTTCCTGGCCCGCCATCTCCGCGCCGTACCAGGCGGCGGGGATCATCTGTTCGACGGGTATGTCCTGCATCGCCTAATTTTTCCATAGCCTTCATTATCGACTTTGTACAAGGTGCGATGGCGATGTTCAAATTTTACAGAACGGCGGCATTAGGCACTGAAACTGAGGCGGCCCTTTACCGGGGTTTCCACCGCACTAGACAGAGTTTCTGGCGTAATGGAGATGTCTTCCAGCGCTTTTGCCAACGGCCGGCGGGCCATTAACTTGGCTTGGACGGGGCCTCGGAGGCGGAACGGATCAAAGTACCTTCGGACGGTTTCTTCAGGAGAACGTAACCCCAGAGTTGGTCACCGTCACCTCGCCCTGCAGCAACAGAACGCCAAAGCCGGCGTAAATTTAACCGACCCAGAA
>CAUZBE010000369.1:0-3891 GCA_963577885.1 Alphaproteobacteria bacterium | reverse complement strand
GCCAGCGGACGCGGCGCAACTGGCTTATTTGCAGGCGGCTGGCCAGGTCAGCCTAGCCATTGAAATGCGTTCCATGGCCCGGCGGTTGGATGGGCACCATCGGGGCCTGATTGAACTGAAAGGCGTGGACCAGCAATATCCCCTGTATGGCCGCATGCAGCTGGATCAAGGGCAGGACCTGGCCGCTGCTTTGGCGCCTAGGGATGGCGTGCCCGGCGCGGTGGCGGAAGCGGTCCTGTTGCAGCGCCTGAAACTGCAAATCGGTGACCGGGTAAAAGTCGGCGCTGCGACCTATCGTATCGCCGCCGCCATCCGGCGGGAGCCTGACCGGGGCGCGGATGCTTTCGTCCTAGGCCCGCGACTGATGGTGGCCAAGGTCAGTCTGAAGGCCACGGCGCTGATCCGTGAAGGCAGCCAGGTGAAGTACCGCTATCGTGTTGCGCTGCCGCCGGGCCGTGATGTGGCGGCCTGGATTGAAGAGCTGAAGCTTGAATTCCCCGATGCCGGTTGGCGCGTCCGCGATGTCCGTAATGGTGTGCCGGGCCTGAAGCGGTTCATCGACCGCATGCGCCTGTTCCTGACCCTGGTCGGCCTGACCGCGCTGTTAGTGGGCGGCTTGGGTATCGGCAATGCGGTGCACAGCTTCCTGGAAGGCAAGACCGGGACCATTGCCACGCTGAAATGTCTAGGCGCGCCGTCACGGCTGATATTTCAGGTTTATTTGCTGTTGGTGCTGTCCCTGACCGCGTTGGGCGTGCTGGTGGGGATGTTGGCCGGCGCCGGAATGCCGTTGTTGTTGTCGGGTCTTTTGGCTGGTCTGCTGCCGTTTCAGGTATCCTTCGATTTGCACCCGTTACCGCTGTTCCTGGCCGCTAGCTACGGCTTTCTGACGGCCCTAGCCTTTGCCATCTGGCCCCTGGCCCGGGCCCAGAGCGTGCCGGCGGGAGCCTTGTTCCGCGATCTTGCCGCTCCCATGACGGCGCGGCCTTCGTGGCGCTATATTGCCCTGGCCGTTTTGGCCTTTGCCGCGCTGGCCGGTCTCGCCATCCTGACGGCGGAGGAGCAGCGTTTCGCCATCTGGTTCGTTTGTGGGGCGGCCGTGGCCATGGCGGCTTTCCTGGCCGCCGGGCTGGGTATTATCGAACTGGCCCGCCAGCTGCCCCGGCCGCGGTCCGGGCGGTGGGGGGCTGTGCTGGCGCTGGCCCTGACTAATCTGCATCGGCCCGGCGCCCCGACCATTCCCGTCGTGCAATCGTTCGGTCTGGGCCTGTCGGTATTGGTGGCGGTGATCGGGGTTGAAGGCAATATGAACCTGCAGGTGACCGAGCGCTTGCCGGAAAAGGCCCCGGCGTTCTTTTTCATCGATATCTTGCCCGATCAAGCGACACCTTTTGAAGCCCTGGCCCTGAGCATTGCTGGGGTCGAGGAGATCGAGCGGGTGCCGGCCCTGCGCGGTCGCATCGTTAAAATAAATGGCCAGGATGCCGCCAAGGTGTCCGTGGCGCCGGAGGTCGCCTGGGCCGTGCGCGGCGACCGCGGTCTGACCTATGCTGCCCTGCCGCCGCCTGATGCCCAAATCGTGGCCGGAAAATGGTGGCCCGCGAATTACGCCGGGCCGCCCCTGATTTCGCTGGATGCGGCCATCGCCCAGGGCATAAATATCGGCGTCGGTGACCGTCTGACCCTGAACGTATTGGGCCGCGAGATTGAAGCCACAATCGCTAATTTACGACGGATTGACTGGTCCACCCTGGGCATCAACTTTGTCATTCTTTTCGCCCCCGGCGCCCTGGAAGGCGCCCCGCAGACCTTCATCGCGACGGCAAAAACCACGCCAGCGGCCGAACTACCCTTGCAGATGGCGGTGACGGACACCTTTCCCAACATCACCGCGATCCGTATTCGCGAGGCGTTGGAGGCGGTTAATGGGACCCTGCGCAATATTGGCATTGCCGTTCGCTCCATCGCCGCCGTGGCCCTGGTGGCGGGTGGCCTGGTCCTGGCCGGCGCTGTCGCCGCCAATCACCGTCGCCGGGTCTATGATACCGTGGTGCTGAAGGTCTTAGGCGCGACCAGACGGCGTATTCTGGCGACATATTTCCTAGAATATTCTATTTTGGGTCTGATTACAGCCGTTCTGGCCGCTGGGGTAGGCACCGCCGCCGCCTATGCCGTGGTGGCGCAAATCATGGGCATGCCCTGGTATTGGCTGCCCAATGGCGTTCTTATCACCACGGCGATTTGTCTAATCGTAACGGTGGGCGCGGGGATGCTGGGGACCTGGCTGGCGATGAGCCAAAAGCCCGCGCCGCTGTTGCGCAACGAATAAGGGGATAAAATATACTATCGGGAATTAGTGCTGAAAACTACGTATTGTCGGCAAAGGCCTTGAATTATTGAGTGTTTTCGCCAATATTCAACTTAGTTTAGTTTGCGGCCTGGAATGGTCGCGATGACAAGGTTATGACAACAAGGAGTTGGATAAATGGCAATGGATCCTAGGGGTTCGGGTTTCGCCCAAACGAGGGGTCAGGCGGGTGCCGCCACTGATACCCGGGTCGATGAAGGCCTGCGCGCTTATATGCTGCGGGTCTACAATTATATGGGCTCGGGCCTTCTGCTCAGCGGTATCGTCGCCTATGGAGTGGCAAATTCGCCGGCCTTGATGCAGGTGATCTTCGGTACCCCGTTGATGTGGGTGGTCATGCTGGCGCCATTGGGTCTGGTAATGTTTTTGAGCGCACGCATCGAAAAGATGAGCACCGGCGCAGCCCAGGCGACGTTCTGGATATTTGCCGCGCTCATGGGTGCGTCCTTGGCCTCGATCTTTGTGGTCTATACCCAGACGTCAATCGTCCGGGTTTTTATGATCACATCCGTAACCTTCGGCGCCATGAGCCTGTACGGCTATACCACCAAGAAGGATCTCTCCGCCTGGGGCAGTTTTCTGATGATGGGCCTGATCGGCATCATCGTCGCCTCGATCGTCAATATCTTTATAGAATCGTCCATGATGCAATGGGTGATTTCAGTCATCGGCGTCCTGGTCTTCACCGGCCTGACCGCCTATGACACCCAGAAGATCAAGGAAATGTATTCCCATGCCGATGGCGAGGCGACCATGAGCAAGAAAGCGATCATGGGCGCGTTGAGGCTATACCTGGACTTTATCAACCTGTTCCTGATGCTGCTGCACCTGTTCGGCAACCGCAATTAGCCTAACAGAAGGCACGTTTAAGACGCCCGGCCTCCGCGCCGGGCGTTTTTTTCGTATAATATCCGACTGTAGCGAGTCGAGAAAATCCAGGAGAGCCGATCATGCGCGTGGTCATGGCCATGGTGAAGCACGAAACCAATACTTTTTCGCCGGTGCCCACGCCCTGGTCCCGGTTCGAGGATTGGAGCGTCGCTTTCGGCACGGACGTGATCCGGGCCTACGAACCCACCAATATGACCCTGGGGGCCTATATCAAGCTATGCCGGGACGCGGATGCAGAGATCATCTCGCCCATCGCGGCCGAAGCGATGCCGTCGGGGCCGGTCATGGACGATGCATACAACCGTATGTCGGATGCCATATTGGAGGCGGTGGCAAAGGGCTGCGATGCCATCATGCTGGATCTGCACGGCGCTATGGTGACCGAAAGCACCCCGGATGGCGAGGGCACCCTGCTGGCCCGTGTACGGGCAGCCGCGCCCACGACGCCGATCTGCGTCACCTGCGACCTGCACGCCAATCTCACCCAGGCCATGGTCGACAATTGTGAGGCCTTGATCGGCTATAAAACCTATCCCCACACAGATATGTACGAGGTTGGGACCACGGTCGGCGGCATTCTGCTAGCCAAGTTGCGCGGCGAGGTGGACCCGGTAATGGCCTGGGGGCGGGTG
>CAUZBE010000368.1:0-3903 GCA_963577885.1 Alphaproteobacteria bacterium | reverse complement strand
TCGCCAAAAAATAACGGTTTACGGCGCAAATGCCGAGGTGAATCTGGTGATGCGTGACATTCTGACGGGGTTTTAAATTGCACGTCCAAAATAGACGAACCCTTCTCCAATACGCTATACATGGGGAGGATAGCGATAGGACGAATGGCATGGCGGACAAGACAAAAACTGCGGATGACTGGCAGGCCCTGGCGCAAAAGGAATTGCGCGGCGGGGATGTGGACGATCTGGTTTGGCAGACGCCGGAAGGGATTGCCATCAAGCCATTGTATACGGCGGCGGACCTGGAGGGTTTGGAGATCCAGGGCAGCCTGCCGGGGTTCGAGCCGTTCCTGCGCGGGGTGCGGGCGACCATGTATACCAACCGGCCCTGGACCATCCGGCAATATGCCGGTTTCTCCACGGCGGAAGAATCCAACGATTTTTACCGCAAGGCTTTGGCCGGCGGCCAGGCGGGTTTGTCCGTGGCCTTTGATCTAGCCACCCACCGGGGCTACGATTCCGATCACCCGCGGGTGGTCGGCGACGTGGGCATGGCCGGCGTGGCCATCGACAGTGTCGAGGATATGAAGATGCTGTTCGACGGCATACCGTTGGACAAGATGAGCGTCTCCATGACCATGAATGGCGCCGTGCTGCCGACGCTGGCCAGCTATATCGTGGCGGCCGAGGAACAAGGGGTCAAGCGGGCACAGCTATCCGGCACCATTCAGAACGATATTCTGAAGGAATTCATGGTCCGCAATACCTATATCTATCCGCCCGCGCCCTCTATGCGCATCGTCTCGGACATCATCGCATTTACCGCCCAAGAGATGCCTAAATTCAATTCCATCTCCATCTCCGGCTATCACATGCAGGAGGCTGGCGCCACGGCGGTGCAGGAGCTGGCTTTTACCCTGGCCGACGGCCTGGAATACGTGCGCACGGCGGTCAACAGCGGCCTAGATATCGACCAGTTCGCCGGTCGGCTGTCGTTCTTTTTCTGTATGGGCATGAATTTTTTCATGGAGGTGGCAAAGCTGCGGGCGGCGCGTCTGTTATGGGCCCGGATCATCCGCGAATTCGGTGCCAAGGATCCCAAATCCCTGATGCTGCGCACCCATTGTCAGACCTCCGGGGTGTCCCTGACCGAGCAGGATCCCTACAACAATGTGGTCCGCACGGCCTACGAGGCCATGGCCGCGGTGCTGGGCGGCACGCAAAGCCTGCATACCAATTCATTCGACGAGGCCATGGCGCTGCCCTCGGAATTTTCCGCCAAGATCGCCCGCAACACGCAATTGATCCTGGCCGAGGAAACCGGGGTGACCAAGGTGATCGACCCCCTAGCCGGCAGTTACTATGTGGAATCCCTGACCAACAGCCTGGCCAGCGCGGCCTGGGATTTGATCCAGGAGGTGGAAAAGATCGGCGGCATGACCAAGGCGGTGGAAGCCGGCATGCCTAAAATGCAGATCGAGGCCGCCGCCGCGCGCAAACAGGCCCGGGTAGACCGGGGCGAGGAAGTCATCGTCGGCGTTAACAAATATCTCTCCGACGACGCTGACCACGTGGACGTGCGCGAGATTGACAACACGGCGGTGCGCGCGGCCCAGATTGCGGGTATCGTGAAAATCCGTGCCGGCCGCGACGAGGCCGCTACCCAGGCCGCCCTGCAAGCCCTGGAAGCTGGCGCCAGGGGGCAGGGCAATCTTTTGGCCCTGTCCATCGACGCAGCCCGGGCCCGGGCCACGGTGGGGGAGATCTCCGACGCCCTGGAACGGCCTTATGGCCGCTACCAGGCGGAAGTCCGCGCCATCTCCGGCGTCTATGGCGCGGCGTATGAGGGCGACAAGGGTTTCGCGCGCATCGTCAAGGATGTTGCCGCCTTTGCTGAGGCCGAAGGCCGGCGCCCGCGCATGATGGTGGTGAAATTGGGCCAGGACGGCCATGACCGGGGCGCCAAGGTGATCGCCACGGCGTTTGCCGATATTGGTTTTGACGTGGATATCGGACCGTTGTTTCAAACGCCCGAGGAAGCCGCCCGCGACGCCATCGAGAACGATGTGCACGTAATCGGCGTTTCGACCCAGGCCGCGGGCCACAAAACCCTGGTGCCGGACCTGGTCGCTGCGCTGAAAGTCCAGAATGGCGGCGATATTCTGGTCATCTGCGGCGGTGTGATCCCGCAGCGGGACTATGACTATCTGCACCAACGGGGCGTCGCGGCGGTGTTCGGGCCGGGCACCAATATTCCCGACGCGGCGGCCCAAATTCTGTCCCTGCTCACCAAGGCGCGCCCAGCGGCCTGACCAGGGCCCAATATAGCGAACCAATATTGCGAGATTGCCATGACGGATTTCACGGACGCCAAAGTACAATTACTCCTCGACCGGGCCGATATCAGCCAGGTTATCCACACCTACGCCACCGCCATCGATACCCGGGATTGGGATCTGCTGGCGACTTGTTTCACGGAGGATCTGGAGGCCGATTTCCGCTCCTTTGGCGGGCGCGAGGTGACCAGAGGCCGGGACCCTTGGGTCGCCGCCATCAAAAGTACCATCGAGGGCCTGGACGCTACCCAGCACCTGACCGCCAATCATGTTATCCAGGTGGACGGTGATACGGGCACCTTGATCGCCTATCTGCAGGCGGTGCACCGCCTGGATAATGCGCGGAGCGATCCGGAATACACCGTCGGCGGCTATTACACCTGCGACATGGTGCGCGGCGCCAACGGTTGGCGCATGCGCCGCTATACCCTGGCGGTCAGTTGGCACCGGGGCAACCGCGATATTCTGCGCCAGGCTCAACGGCGACTGGCAAAATAGGGCGCCCGGCGCATGCAAGCCGTTGTCATCCCAGTCACGCCGTTGCAGCAGAATTGCACCGTCATCTGGTGTGAAGAGACCATGCGGGGCGCCGTATCCGACCCTGGCGGCGATTTAGATCAGGTGCAAAGGGTCATCGACGAACAAGGCGTGCAGGTGGCGAAAATCCTGGTCACCCACGGCCATATGGATCACGCCGGCGGCGTCGCAGAACTGGCCGAACGCCTGGGTGTGCCCATCGAGGGGCCGCACGAGGATGATTTGTTCCTGATCGAGGCCCTAACGGAATCGGGCGCCAAGTACGGCCTGACCGAGGCCCGCCCCTTTACCCCCGCGCGCTGGTTGCAGGGCGGCGATACGGTCAGTTTCGGCAACCAAACTATGTCGGTCCGCCATTGCCCCGGCCATACGCCGGGCCATATCATCTTTCACGATGCCAAAGCCATGGTGGCCTTGGTCGGCGATGTATTATTCCGGGGTTCGGTGGGCCGTTCGGACCTGCCCCGAGGCGATCACGATACCCTGATCTGCTCAATCCGCGAGCAGTTGTGGCCTCTGGGCGACGAGACCACTTTCGTTCCCGGTCATGGCCCGTTATCGACCTTCGGCCACGAGCGCCAGTCCAACCCCTTCGTCGCCGATTATCTTTTTAAATAGTAGCGTTCAAGCGCCACGCGGGCTGCGCGCCTCAATGGCGCTAGTCCTTGCGTCCGTCGGTATTCCCACTTTAACAGGCCGCGACGGCGCCCCTGCGCCGCCATCGTGGAGCCGCGCGCCATGGCGCGCGGGCGTGAACGAACTAATAGACCGGCAGACGGCCGCGGTCATGGGGGCTGTCGAAATCCAGCTCCGGGCCCGTGGGAACAATGCCGAACGGATTGATGGCGGTGTGGCTGCCGTAATAATGTTGTTTGGTGCGGGGGATATCGACGGTCCCGGCGATGCCCGGCCATTGATATAATTCGCGCAGGTAGTTCGACAGATTGGGAAAATCGGTGATGCGCTGGCGGTTGCATTTAAAATGGCCCACATAGACCGCATCGAAGCGCACCAGGGTGGCGTACAGCCGCCAATCGGCCTCGGTGAT
>CAUZBE010000367.1:0-3906 GCA_963577885.1 Alphaproteobacteria bacterium | reverse complement strand
CCGTTCCCGTTTGATGAAAAACGCCTCGTTCATATCCGGCAGAGCCTCCTCGCTGGCCCGCGAGGTTCGGACATTGTACCGGCCCATGGCCATGTAGCCATTGTTGTGGGCGTTCATTAATACCGCCTGCTTGGTTTCCATGCTCTGGTCGTGGAAGCGCTTGGCTTGGGCAAAAGTTTGATCGATCAATGCCTGCGGCACACCATGATTGAAGATCATCAGGAAACCAATTTCCTCCAGCGCATGGCGCAGGGCCGGAACAATTTTCCGTGCGCCCGACAGGCCGCCATCAGCAAGTGGCGCCAGATCTATCAGCGGTATGGCGTGATCCGAAGTTGCAAGAGAAGACGTAACCATGGTCGTTTCCTTTCCTTGGGTCCCAATCGGGACGAGACTCCTTAGGGTAGTTCGATGATGATGTTGCCAAAGTCATCCTGTCGGGCCTTGGCGCCTGGCGGGACCAGGCAGGTAGCGTCATACTCCTCGATGATCAGGGGGCCGGTGCGCGCCTCCAACAGGTCGGCACGGCCCACCACCGCCGCCTCCATCCATCCTATCTCGGGGCCGAAATAAGCCTGCCGCAGGCTGTTTTCCGCCGCCGCCCGCTCGTCCATCCCCTTCAGACGGTCAGGCACGGGTGGGTGATCAGGAACAGCGCGGCCGATCAACTGCGCGTTGACCAGCATGACCGGTTCTTCCGGGCCGGCGCGGTGACCATAGGTGCGTTCGTGCTCCTGGCCAAAGCGCTCCTCCAAAATGGCGATCTTTGCCGCATCAAAATCACCGTCGGGCGCCGGCACGGTCAACTCGAAGATCTGGCCCTTGTAATGCATGTTGGCAGTGCGGCGGATTTCTACCTGTTCGGGGCGGAAGCCGTCCGCTGCCAGTTGTTCCCGGGCGTCCTGTTCCAGTCCGCCCCAAATATCGTTCAATGCCGCGGGTTCGGTATCGCGGAGAACCCGCATCATGGAGCGCGAATAATGATGCTCTACATCGGCATAAAGCAAGCCGAAGGACGAAAATAGGCCCGGGAACGGCGGCACCACGATGCGGCGCATATCCAGCGCCTTGGCCATGCCGGCCGCGAACAATGGTCCATTGCCGCCGAAGGCGAACAGGGCATAGTCCCGTGGGTCGCGACCCCGTTCGCTGGAGATGGCGCGAATGGCACGGATCATGTTCGATATGACGATTTGATGTGCGCCATACGCGGCATGGGCCAGCTCCAAGCCCATGGGCCCGGCGATCCGTTCTTGGAATACTTCGCTGCTTTTATCCGCCTGTAGCGCCAACTCGCCGCCGACCAGATAATGCGGATTCAAATAGCCCAGGACCACATTGGCATCAGTGACGGTGGGATCTTCTCCGCCCATGCCATAGCAGACGGGGCCCGGCACGGCGCCGGCGCTTTGCGGTCCAATCTGCATGGAGCCCCCGGCATCAATCCAGACCAAGGAACCGCCCCCCGCGCCGACCTCGGCCAGATCAATGGCCGGAATTTTCAGGTGATAGCCGGCGCCGGACATCAGCCGGGAGCCGATCATGATGCCGCCGCCCACCTGATAGTCCAGGCTACGGGTAAACTCGCCATCCTCGACCAGGGAGGCCTTGGCGGTGGTGCCACCCATATCGAAGGTGATGATATCGGGCAGGTCCAGCTTGCGGGCCAAGGCCTGGGCCCCGACCACACCGCCCGCAGGTCCAGATTCGATAATATTGGCGGGTTTCCGCTCCGCCACTGCCGCATTGAGCAAACCGCCGTTGGACTGCATCAACAGCAAAGGCGCATCAATGTCGGCCGCTTTCAGCCGGGCGCTCAATTGCCGCAAATACTGACTAACAATGGGCATGACATAAGCGTTGATCACCGTGGTGGAGGTGCGTTGATACTCGCTGATCTCCGGCAAAACATCGGCGCTGATGCAATGCAGCAGATCCGGCGCCAGGCGCTCAATCACTTCCTTGATAGCCCGTTCATGGTCACCATTGGCATAGGAGTTGATCAGGCAAACCGCGATGACCTCGACCTTTTCGTCCAACAACCGCTGGACCACCCGTTCGACCTCATCTAAATCCAGAGCCTTCTCCACCTCGCCCCGATGATTAACCCGCTCGTCCACATCCCGGCGCAAATAACGCTCGGCCAGGGGCGGCGGCTTCTCCCAATTCAGGTCGTATAGGCGAGGCATGCGCAAGGTACGTATTTCCAAAACATCGCGAAAACCCTTGGTGGTGATTAGGCCGGTCCTGGCGCCCTTGTGTTCAAGAATGGCGTTGGATGCGACCGTGGTGCCATGCAGCACCTCGGCGATCTGATCCGGGGTCAGGCCGGCCGTTGTAAATACGCTGGACAGGCCTTCCACGATTGCAACTTCATATTCGCCGACGGTGGAGGGCACCTTTTTCGTATACAAGGTGCCGTCCTCGCCCAACAAAACCAGGTCGGTGAAGGTGCCGCCAATGTCCGCGCCAACTCTGAATTTAGCCATACCTATTTACCCCTCTACCGCATCGGCCAGCGTCGGTTCTTCCCACATAACCTTTGCCGTATCGGCCGGACGGCGACCCCGCAACCCCACTCTTTGCGCCTCGGTCGCCGCCCTATCGACGGTCCAGCTAGCGGTATCGACCACGACACCATAGTCGGCCAGAGCCGCTTCCGGGCTGACCAGTTCGTTACGGACATCAGCCAGAACCTTGTCCACGTCACGCTCCAGTGGATCGCCCCAGCCGCCACCGCCCGCCAGTTCGTGGCGGAAAACCATGCCATATTCAATGTTCATGGTAATCTTGGATTCCAGCGGCTGGTTTTCCGTCTCCGGGTTCATGCTGTTGGCGGAAGGCTTGCCGGGATAGCCACCATAAAGGCCGTAGGGCCGGAATTTGCGGCGGTCCGAGCGCACCTGCAAGACCGCCTCCCGCTCCAGAAAACGATAGTCCCGGCGGAATGGTGCCCCGCCCCGGAATTTGCCCGGCCCCGCCCGGTCGGGGACGAATTCATAGGATAATATCTGCATGGGCTGTTCCGTTTCGATGACCTCGATCGATTGCGAGGCCATATTGGCGAACATGTTGGAATTACCCTGCCAGCCGTCCGCCCAGGGCCGCCCGCCGTGGGTGCCGCAGGAGAAGTCCACATAGATATAGGGCTTGCGCTCGTCATCATAACCGCCGATCGATACGCCGGTGTTGCCCCCATCGGAGGCGGCGCAAACCCGGTCCGGCAGCATCATGGCCAGGGCGCCGAACATGCAATCCCCCATGCGGAAGCCGGTCAGGCCACGGGCCGCACAGGCCGCCGGCAGCACCATGTTGGTAATTGTAGCGGACGGCGCAATCACCTTGATGACCCGGAAGACACCTTCATTACTGGGAATATTCAGCGGCAGCACGGACCGGATGGCGCCCACGGAATGGGCCACCGTAAAGGACAAGGTGCTGTTGATGGCACCTTTGACCTGGGGCGAGCTACCGGTCCAGTCCACGGTCATGCTGTCACCGGACTTGGTGATGGTAACGAACAGGCGGATCGGCTTGTCCAGGTCTATGCCGTCGTCGTCAATCCAGTCTTCAAAGCTCCACTCACCATCTGGCAGCTCGCGCACCGCCGCCCGGGTCAGACGTTCGGCATAATCAACCACCTCCACCATGTATAACGCGACCTTGTCGACGCCATAGCGCGTAACCAGATCACCGAACTGGGTCTCAGCGATGTGACAGGCGGCCAGCTGGGCCCGCAGATCGCCCAAAACCTGTATGGGAATGCGAACGTTTTTCTCGATCAGGGACCACATGGTCTCGTTACGCGCTCCCCTGTCGAACAGCTTCAGGGGCGGTATGCGTAGGCCTTCCTGATAAATCTCGGTCGAGTCAGAGGCGTTGGAACCCGGCACCCGCCCACCCACG
>CAUZBE010000366.1:0-3909 GCA_963577885.1 Alphaproteobacteria bacterium | reverse complement strand
GGCTATTTTTGAAGAAATGCGAGTGGCGTTTCAACAATCCTAACCCACAGAACCAGTTGAGGCAGATAAAACAGTGGGTTAAAGGATGCTTATCCTAGATATCTACGACAGAACCGAAGTTAAGTTTTTAATCAAGTTATGATTTGAGCAATATCCAATAGTTACGAAAATGTAACTAACCAAATAGAGATAGCGAGACAGAGAGATGAGAGGATTAAGGCAGAAGCTGTTTTATAAGACGTTTGTTAAAAAATAAAAAATATCCCGCATCGCTATTCAAGAACACCTATCATGTGGGACCCGTGGCGAATTGGGTGAAGCGAAGGCGTAATTGCATGCATGATCAAACAGGCGCCTTGGCGCCGGGGCCATTGAATGGCATTCGGGTATTGGATTTTTCCATGTTTCTGGCCGGGCCGTACTGCACCCGCCTGATGGCCGACATGGGGGCGGAGATCATCAAGGTAGAGCCACCGGGCGGTGACTTTCTGCGCCATGCAGCACCATTTAGGGACGGGAAAAGCGCCTATTTTGGGCAGATAAACTGCGGCAAGAAAAGCCTGGAACTGGACATGAAAAGCGATCAGGGCCGTGAAGTGGTGCGCCGCCTGACCGCCAAGGTCGACGTGGTCCTGGAAAATTTTCGCCCCGGCGTGATGGCCCGCCTGGGCCTGGATTATGACGCGCTGTCCGCATTGCGGCCCGATCTGATCTATTGTTCAGTCACGGGCTATGGGCAGAAGGGGCCCGGCGCCCAGTTGCCGGCCTTTGCCCCGATCATCCACGCCGCCTCCGGCTACGATCTGATCATGATGGATTACCAGGGTATAAAGGACCGGCCACCGACCACCCGTTCCACGGTGGCGGACGTATTAGGGGCAATGCACGCATTTGGCGCCATCAATGCCGCTCTGGTGCAGCGCCTGCGCACGGGCCGGGGACAATATATCGACGTGGCGATGATGGATGCCATTCATAACCTGCTGGGTTATGAATATCAGGCCGCGCAGATGGAAAACCCGGATCGTCCCATTGTCTTTTCGCCGATCCGCACGACCAACGGCTTCGTCATGGTGGCACCGGTCAGTCCGGCCAATTTTGCCGCTCTGGCAGGCGCGGCCGGGCGCCCCGAATTGATCGATGACCCGCGTTTCGCCGACATCGCCACCCGGGTGCAGAACTGGGACCTGTTGTTGGCGGAGATCGAACAATGGTCCCTAACGCAGTCGACCGATGCCTGTGAAGGGGCTATCCAGGCGGCGGGTTGCCCGTGCACCCGCTATCTTAACCTCGGCCAATCCATGGCGGAACCGCAAATCACCGCCCGTGGCGCGGCGGTGCAGATGGGTGGTGTCAAGGATCCTTATATGGTCGCCAACTGTCCGGCGCAATTCACCGGGGCGGACGTGGGTGCGCGGCCCTGGGTTCCCAATCTGGGCCAGCACAATGGAGAATTTTTCGCGGAAGTCGGGTTAGTCCCGGCCACGGCGTAATTAGCCGCCCGGCGCCCCTCTATTGCCCCAACTGTGATCTTGCGCTATTTACACAATAACAACGTGATATAGTGAGTGATATGCTAACCGGCAAACGAATCCTTTTGATCATCAGTGGCGGCATCGCCGCCTATAAGTCCTTGGACCTGATCCGCCGCTTGAAGGACCGGGGGGCGGCGGTGCGGTGTGTTCTGACCGCCGGGGGGGCGCAATTCGTCACGCCTTTATCGGTTGCCGCCCTGTCCGAGGATGAGGTCTTTCAGGACCTATTTTCGTTGAAGGGTGAAAGCGAGATGGGCCATATTCGTCTCTCGCGCGAAGCGGATTTTCTCGTCGTGGCGCCCGCCAGTGCCGATATGATAGCCAAAATGGCGGCCGGTCTGGCCAACGATCTGGCCTCGACCATTTTGCTGGCGACGGACAAGCCGGTGCTAATCGCCCCGGCCATGAACACGCGGATGTGGGAACACCCCGCCACGCAGCGGAATTTGGCCACGCTGTTGAGCGACGGTTTGACGGCAATCGGGCCGGGCCAGGGCGATTTGGCCTGCGGCGAGGTTGGCGCTGGGCGCATGTCCGAACCATTGGAAATTGTCGCCGCCATTGAAAGTACCCTTCTGGGTAGTGCAGAGGCGGCGCCATTACGGGGCCGCCGGGCAATTGTTACCTCCGGCCCGACTTACGAAGCGATCGATCCGGTCCGTTATCTGGCCAACCGGTCCTCCGGCAAGCAGGGCCACGCCATCGCCGCCGCCCTGGCCAGGCTAGGCGCCGAAGTGGTGTTGGTCGCCGGCCCCAACAATCTGCCAGATCCGGCTGGGGTCACGGTGCGGGACATCGAATCCGCAGCCCAGATGCTGGCCGCCTGCGAAACCGCCCTCCCCGCCGATATCACCGTCTGTGCGGCCGCGGTTGCCGATTGGCGGGTCGTGGGCGAAGCCGGTCAGAAAATGAAAAAAGACGGCAGCGGTCAGCCTCCGGCCCTGACCCTGGTGGAAAACCGCGATATCCTGGCGACCTTGAGCCGAATGAACGGGGGCCGGCCAAAGCTGGTCGTGGGCTTCGCCGCCGAAACCGAAACAGTCGTGGAGCACGCGCAACGCAAGCGTACGCGCAAGGGCTGTGATTGGATCGTCGCCAACGACGTCGGCGCGGGCACCGGGGTCATGGGTGGTGATGAGAATACGGTGCACTTGATTACGACCCAAGGCGTGGAAAATTGGCCGACCATGCGCAAAGACGCGGTCGCGGCCGCTTTGGCCAAGCGTATCGCTGATCATTTTGCATCCGAATAAAATTATGATTGCTGTGCCTGTGCAACGATTAGCGCATGGTGCCGCGCTGCCCCTGCCAGAACGGGCCACGTCGGATAGCGCCGGCATGGATCTGTTGGCGGCGGTCGCGGAAGATGTAGTTTTACCCCCTGGCGGCCGGGCCCTGATCCCAACCGGCATCGCCTTGGCTCTGCCCGCCGGCTATGAAGGGCAGGTGCGGCCCCGCTCCGGGCTGGCGCTGAAACATGGCGTGACCGTGCTGAACAGCCCGGGCACCATAGACGCGGACTACCGGGGCGAGGTTGGGGTGATTCTGATCAATCACGGCGAAACCCCCTTTACGGTGCACCATGGCGAACGCATTGCCCAATTGGTCATCGCGGCCCTGGCCGATGCCGCGCTGACCGAGGTTGCAAGCCTGCCCGGCAGCCGGCGCGGGATTGCTGGTTTCGGTTCCACCGGGTCGGGAGGTTAGGCGTGCTGCGGCTGTCGAAAAAGACCCTGTATGTGCTGGAGGCGGTGCTGGACATCGCCTGCAATGCCCGGCCTGATCCGGTGCAGTCCAAGAATATAGCCCTTCGCCAGGGCATCCCACAACGCTATCTGGAAGGCGCCATGCAGCATCTGGTGCGGGCCGGCATCCTGCGCGGGGTGCGTGGCCCCAAGGGCGGTTACCGCCTGGCGCGGGAACGCCGGCGCATCACCGTGGCCGAAATCGTCCGCTTGATGGAAGGCTTGGACGGCCATGGTGAGGATGTGGCCACATTGGCCGGTTCGCCCCTGGGCCAAGCCGTGGTCCAGCCCCTGTGGCAGGAATTGCACGACGATATGATGCACCGCCTGGAAACGGTCAGCGTCGAAGATCTGTTCCGTCAAGCCCGGCAGACAGGCGCCGACACCATAACCAACGCCGGGAATAATGGCGCAGACTTCGATATTTAGTCTATTGTGATAATTACAAGGGTATTTTCTAGATCCTACTGATGAGGTGTTATTATGGGCTAGAAGAGCAAGGGCAGATTAATCAAAGCGAAACAAGACCGTCTACTGGAGCATTTTGTGGCTGGCACGAGGTCCCGTTGCGTGGCCCCCCTGGTTGGCGTTAACCGAAATACCTCGGCCTACTATTTTCACCGCTTGCG
>CAUZBE010000365.1:0-3913 GCA_963577885.1 Alphaproteobacteria bacterium | reverse complement strand
ATTCAGAAAAAAATTTAGGGCTACCTTGTCGTTACTCATGCACGCAACTCTCGCAGCAATCGTCTGGTCATGGTGGCTGCCGCATCGAGACGATAGGCCGCCGTACCCCGATGATCGTCAAGGGGGGAAAGATGCGCGAAGTGCGTTGGCCGCACCAGTTGACCGCCCGGCACCTGCCCCACCAATTCAGCCTCCAGCAAGGGCAGCCGTTGGGCGACCTCGGAACAGGCGCCGACCGACAGATTGGCCTGGATAATCCGACCTTCCCCGTCCAACAGCAATACACCGGCCACCATGACGATGGAGATAACCAGCGAGCTACGCGCACCAAGTTTGATGAAGGCAGAGCGTCCCGGCCGCAGCGACTTCGGCACTAGGATCGAGGTCACCAATTGCCCCGGCGCGAGGCAGGTTCGCCGGTTACCCTGAATAAAGTCCGCTAGGGGAAGCTGTGTCACGGCCTTGTGATCTTGTAATTCGACTCGTGCTTCCAAGCTTAGTAACGGCGGCACACCATCCGCCGCTGGCGAAGCATTGCATAGGTTACCGGCGATAGTAGCGGTATTTTGGATTTGCGGCCCGCCGATCTGACGGGCAGCGGATTTCAAGCCATTGAAGCAGGTGGGTAAATCGACGTCCATCAAATCACGCCAGGTAGCCATGGCACCGATGCGCCAATAATCCGCCTCGGACGCGATACCGGATAGGGCTTTGATCGCGCTCAAATCCAGAATGTCGTGATCCGGATTTCGACCGACCTGGGCCGGGTAATAGTCCGTCGCCCCGGCAACCACGGTCAGGTTTTGCCCCGCCAGTGCGGCGAGCGCATGAGATAATTCCGTAGGTCGGATAAAGCTTGCCATGTGGCTACGTTACGCGAGGTCTTAGGCGCCGTCCAGAACCCCTAACATTGCCGCGACCGTAATCAGCTTCTCCCTCGGGGCGCCCTCACGGGCCTGGGTTTTTTCGAGGGCATCCAGGGTTAACCAGTCATCGTAATCGACTATTCTAGTACCTTTGGAGCCAAGGGCGGCTTCGAGCGCTTGTCGGCCCGGCTTTTTACCTTCGGGGATATCTTCCAGGATCTGTTTCGCAGCCAACTGGCCATCGGGACGGTTGGTGCCAATCACACCCGTGGGGCCACGCTTGATCCAACCCACGGCGTATAATCCATCGTCAACCCGGCCATCGTCACTAAAGACGATGCCATTGTCATCGTCGAACGGAATTTCTGCCATGCCGGAGGAGCGATAGCCAACGGCGGGCAGTACCAGGGAGGTTTCGATTTCGAAGAATTCGCCGGTTCCCACAGCGCGCCCATCCACCACCTGGGTCCGTTCCAGACGAACACCCTCAACATGGTCGCCACCCAGAATTTCCCGGGGTGCGGCGTAAAACTCGAAATGTACCCGCTTGGGCAACTCGTCCGCCGGGCGGCCGACGAATTCCCGCAGAGTGGCCAGGTTCTTCTCGCGTAGGCGGCGGTCCCGGTCGGACATTTCGAGACCCTCGGGCACGCTATCGGGTATCACGCTACCATCGATCTGCGGCACGCATTTTTCCAGCTTGCCCATCTCACGCAATTCCACATTGGTGAACTTGGCTTCCACCGGGCCGCGCCGCCCCAGCATATAAACATCGGTTACGGGAGAGGCCTGTATCACGTCTAAAGCGTCGCCCGTAATGTCCGATGGGGCCAGTTCGCCAAGTGTCTTGACCAACAGGCGAGCAATATCGATAGCGACATTGCCGTTACCGATGACGCAGACATTAGCCGAGTCGAGGTTCGGGTCTAAATCGACGAAGTCGGGATGGCCATTGTACCAACCAACAAACGCGGCCGAGCCAATCACGCCCTGCTTGTCTTCGCCGGGAATTCCCAGGGTACGGTCCTCGGGTGAGCCGATGGCCAGAACCACGGCGTCATACATCTCGCGCAAATCCGCCATGCTGACATCAACGCCCACGTCCACATTGCCGTAAAAACGCACCTCGGCACGGGCGGCAGTCTTATCAAAGTTACGCGACACATTCTTGGTGGTCTGATGATCAGGCGCTACCCCGTATCGGATTAGGCCATGGGGCGCCGGCAGACGTTCGATCATATCAATCTCGCAGCCAGCATCCAACTTGGCCAAGGCCTCGGCCGTATAAAACCCACTGGGGCCCGAGCCCACGATTGCGACGCGAATTGTCATGGACAGGCTGTCCCCTCAATATTATTTTTACGATTCCTTGCCAAAAAAATATGGCAGCTTCATCCCGGGCTTAGGCGCCGACTGTCCAGGTTGCTCCGCTCCGCAACAGCGCGTTCATATCTGAGTTGCCATTGGCAGCGCGGGCCACCGCGACTTGCTCGTGCACCGCCGCGTCATAGGCTTGGGCGGGTTCGCAGTACAACACGCCGACGGCGACCGGAAATTCAGGATTACGCATCTCCGCCAATAGCCCAGCCAACACGCGGCTGGTTTCGTCGTGGCGTAAAAGGTCATCCTCGACAATGCCGTCGACGCCCAGATGCACAACTTCCAGGGAAAACGTGCCCGGCTTCATACGGATACCCTTGTCGCTGTCATTGCCGAAGATCATCGGCTCCCCATGCTCCAGTAGCAATTCACCCTCAGCGGCGGTGCCTTTTTCCGCGAACGATGCGAAGACGCCATCATTATATACAATGCAGTTGGTATAAATCTCCACAAACGAGGCGCCGTTATGGGCATGCGCCCGACGCAGCACGCCAGGCATGTGTTTTTGCTGGGTATCGACCGCACGGGCGACAAAGGTCGCGTTCGCACCCAAGGCAAACAGCGTCGGCGAAAGCGGCCGATCGAGAGACCCCATGGGCGTCGAGGGCGAGCGCAGGCCTTGCCCCGACGTTGGCGAATATTGCCCCTTCGTCAGGCCATAGATTTCGTTGTTGAACAGCATGATCTGCATGTTGACGTTGCGCCGCAGGACATGCAGCAAATGGTTGCCGCCAATTGACAAGCCGTCGCCGTCGCCGGTTACCAACCAGACATCAAGTTCCGGATTAGCCAGCTTGATACCCGTGGCAAAGGCCGGGGCACGGCCATGGATGGTATGGAAGCCATAGGTTGACATATAATAGGGAAAACGCGACGAGCAGCCGATCCCGGAGACAAAGACGACATTTTCTGGCGACGTGCCAATGTCGGCGAGGGTCTTTTGCACACCCTTCAGGATGGCGTAATCGCCACAACCGGGACACCATCGGACTTCCTGATCAGAGGCGAAATCCTTAGCTGAAAAAGAACCTGGCTTGGCCGGTGCGTTCATTTTGCGTCTCCAGATTGTCTGTCAAGCCGGTCCTGAATGGCCGCCTCGATCTCCGCGATCTTAAAGGGCTGGCCATTGACCTTGTTCAATGGTTCGGCCGGTACCAGATATTCGGCGCGCAGAACAGTGACCAACTGGCCATTGTTCATTTCAGGCACCAATACCTGATCAAATCCGCCCAGCAAGTCGCCCAAATTTCTCGGCAGGGGCCAGATATGGCGCAACTGAATGTGGCTGACGTCATGGCCCAGATCTCGCATGTTGCCCACGGCACGGCTGATCGGGCCATGAGTAGAGCCCCATCCGACCACGGCCAGCCTGCCGCTTTCATTACCCTGTTCCACGTCTTGCAGGGGAATGTCGTTGGCGATGCCATCAATCTTGGCGGCCCGTATATTGGTCATGAGTTGATGATTTTCGGCATCATAAGAAATATTGCCGGTGCCATCAGCCCGTTCTATACCGCCAATACGATGCTCTAAACCCGGCGTTCCGGGTCTGGCCCAGGGCCGGGCCAGCGTTTTTTCCTCGCGCACATAGGGCAAATAGCCTTTTTCGCCAACCTGATTCTGATCCGCGAATGCCACCGGAAAAGGCGTATAGCTATCAAAATTGG
>CAUZBE010000364.1:0-3915 GCA_963577885.1 Alphaproteobacteria bacterium | reverse complement strand
ATCGATGGTGACTTCTGGGTAGCGCCGTTCAGGGTCATGGCACAGGGTCCGCAGCCCGAATAATGCCAGCATGCTGGCGATATAGGTATCTTGTGAAACTGTCATCCAGGGCCGTTTCCAGATCAGGTACAACACCTTGCGTTCGGGCCAAATGGCTGTTTGACGCAACTCCCCTTCCAGGTCCGCGACCAGGGCCCCCGCCAATTTCTGGCGTTGGAACAGGCCGCCGATCAACTGATACAACGCGATATTATCCGCCGGTGTGTTGGGGTGGGTGACCACGACGTTTACACCGGCGGCGCTGATCCCTTCGGCCAGTTCCTTTGGTGTTTCATCCACGTTGACCAGGACGTGGGTCGGATTAAGCGCCAATAGCGTGTCTAGTTCGGTGGTCTTGGTGCCGCCCACCACCCGGACCGCCTCGACAATTCCCGCGGGTTCGATGCAAAAGGCCGTGCGCCCCACCAATTGATCCTGCAAATTCAAGTCGAAAAGCAGTTCGGTCAGGCTGGGTACCAACGAGATGATGCGCACCGGCCCCTGGGCTGGATCGTGGCGATTGCCATCCGCGTCTATCAGGCCGTCTGTCGACACGTGGCGCTGTTCCCGTTCGTTATGCTAGAATCCGATCAAGAGAATAATGATAGCAACCAAATCGAGGGGAGGCGAGAAAATGAGCGATGATCTGTTGGAACGTAAAGAGGGCCGGGTAGCCATTTTGACCATGAATCGGCCGGATCGACTGAATGCCATGTCCGGAACCATGCTGGATGACATGCTGTCGGCGTTGACCCGCCTGGCCGAAGACCCGGATACGGGCTGTGTTGTCCTGACCGGCGCCGGTCGTGGCTTTTGCGCCGGCGGCGATGTCAAGGCCATGGCCGAGGGCACGGAGTTTCCCGATACCACCATGGAAGGCAAGGCACAACAATTGCGGGCCAAGATGGAAACCTCGCGCCTGCTGCATGAAATGCCGAAACCCACCATTGCGATGGTGCGCGGCCCTGCCGCCGGCGCGGGTCTCTCCCTTGCTCTGGCCTGCGATATGCGCGTCGCCTCCGACACGGTGAAGATGACTTCGGCCTTCGCCAATGTGGGTTATTCCGGCGATTTCGGTGGCAGTTATTTCCTCACCCGTCTAGTCGGCACCGCCAAGGCAAGGGAATTATATTTCACGGCTGACAAGGTCGAGGCGGCCGAGGCGCTGGCCCTGGGCATGGTCAATAAAGTGGTTCCCGACGATCAATTGGAAGTCGAAACCATGCTGTTGGCGGAAAAAATGGCCAACGGTCCCCGTATCGCGCTGGGCTATATGAAGCGCAACATGAACGCGGCGGAAACCGGCAGCCTGCGCGATTGCTTTGATCTAGAGGCCTGGCATCACACCCGTACCGGCATGACCAAAGATCATAAGGAAGCGGCGCAAGCCTTTGTGGACAAACGCACGCCGGTGTTCAAGGGGCAATAAGGTTAGCGATTGGCCGTCATCGTCTACCGGCACCAGCATTTCCATGTAGAACAGGGTGCCCGGAAAAACCTTGTTCGCTTTCGTGACGGTAACGGTGTCCTCGACCACCATCGCGCCGGGGGGCATCCGCTGGCCTGGTTTTAATTTGCCATAGCCGGGCTTTGGCAGCCCTATCGTTGGCGTAATTATTGACATAACGGTTGCCGTGGGTGGCGGATAGATGGGGCGCCTTATCAAAGCGCCGCCAGCGGGGATAGTTCCTGCCTTGAGGACCATGGTCCGGAGCGTAACTCTGGGCCAGGTCCTTATTAATCCGTTGATAGATCGCCTGGGCCTGGTCCGGGGCCAGGGCGCCGGGCGGGGAAGGGCGCAGATTTTTTTACCGCCGCCAGGGCGGGGCCATCAGGCCGATAGTCATAAGGGCGGTAGCGGCGATGTTGGGCAGCCTGGCATAAGCCTGACAGAAATGCCTCCAACAGTGGTTATGTCGCTACCATGCGGGCCTGAGCTACCTTTGGGGAGGTCCAAATGCGCGGATGTATCACGCAGCTTTGATCGTCGTGTGACGTGTTATTCCGCCGCCAGACCGGCCTTTTCGCCGGTTCCCAAAACGCCTTTTAAGGTGGCGCCCTCGGGGTCGGCTAGGGCGGCTTCGCGGGCCCTGGCGATGGCCTGGGCCGCGACGTTTGGCGCAATATCCCCTTGCAAGGCAGGCATCGCCAGGGTTGTCATGATGCCGGAAAAACTTTCCCAGCCATGGCGATGGGTGTCTCCATAGCCTTTCAACAAACGTTGGCAGGCGGCAATTTCGGCCGCCAGATCCAAATCAAGGGCTGCGGCCTTGCCGATATTGCCAATCCATTGCTCGATCAAAATTTGTTCGGTGTGGTAACGATGCCCCATGGGGCGCAAGGGCCGCATCGAGGACAGCAGGCGCAGAATGAAATACCCCCATAAGGCCGTGCTAGTTATGGTCATGCCAACATTTAGACGATTGCGTAGACCGGTTTTATCGGCTGCCGCCAATATGGGGCGGGCCATCCAACTTGGCAGCAGGGCGGTGGCTTCATCCAGACCTGGCTTGAGATATTCGCGAATGCGCACCGGCTCTCCTGGTTTCGCGCCGACCTCGGCCCGGACACGGGCTTGCCGTTCGGGCCGTAACTTGGCCTGGGCAACCCGGATGACGTCTTCATAGCTCATCCAGAGCGATAGAAAACGGCCCGTCTCTCGGACTAGATCACCGTGACCGCCCGCGGCCCGCTCGGCCTGGTCAACGCGCGTCAACCTTTGCAGATACAGCTCTGCATAGGCGCGGTTTTGATATTCGAACAGGCGGTTGACCCCTTCACGCAGGATGGCACGAGCCGGGCCTTGAAACTCTTCCCGCACCCGGTGCTGCAATTGTTCCACCATGGGTGGGTCGGCGCGCCAGGGCCGCTTCAAATCGCTATCGGGCACCAATGCCGTGCCCCCCCCCCCTTCCACGGCGGCAAAGCCGTCCCGAAAGGCATTTAGGTTGGCCTCCACCGCCCGCCCGGTATCCCGGATCGCCGCTTCGAAACCCTCCGCCGGGATGGGTAGGCTATTGGTGCCGGCGATGGCGCCCAGCAGAACAGAATTGATCACGCTGTCGTGTTCCCTGGCCATGGCCTCCATATCGAAAAGGATGCTCCGTTGGGCCAGACTTTCCGCTGCTTTCACCACCCGCGCGCCGTCAAAACGGCCGTCGCCCATGGCAGTGCGTTCCGCCATGGCAAAAACCCGGTGGGTAGACGCGATCAGGGTCGTGCAATTGGGGGTGACAAAACCGTTCTGCATGGCCCGGCCGGCCTCGATCAGTTCAGAGGCGACCATGATGTCGACACTGCCCGGCAGGGGGTAGAGGGACATGACCGGCCGCGGTCCACCATCGCCGCCAACCTTGTTTCGTTGGATCTCGATATAATAGGTCGTGGCGCCCGTGCGTTGGGCGACACCGGGGATGGATGTGCTTTGCACCGCCAAGCCGTGGGCCATGGCCGCATCGACCAGCCATTGCCGCAGGACACCGCCGCCCTCGCCACCCATGGCGGCGATCAACAGACCGATGGGCCGCGTTTCAGTTGTTGCCTCTACCATGGCCGCCGCGTTCCTCGACTAGACCCGAACCTTGGCCATATCACCCAAAAAACGGCGATGTAGACCGTCGTTCAATCGATCCCACAAATTGGGGTTGCGGACAATATCTACCTTGTAGAACGATGGGCAAAGGACCGCCGCATGGGCCACCTCGCCGCACAGGCCGCAACCGACGCAGCTATCCAGCACGGTGGTGACCGGGTCGTCGCGCAGGGGATCCGGATTGGCTTTGATGGACAGGGATGGACAGCCGGAAAGCCGGATACAAGCGCGGTCGCCGGTACAGGTCTCGTCATCGATGCCAAACCGGGTGCGCACATCGCGCT
>CAUZBE010000363.1:0-3923 GCA_963577885.1 Alphaproteobacteria bacterium | reverse complement strand
TTGTACCGAACCGCGGCAATTTCGCCCCCGTCCAACAGCAACACCGCATTGTGCAACAACCCCTCGCTGCGCCAGGGTGCCGTGACCAACAGACCCGGCCCGCCGTCCGCTGTTTCCGCTGCCAGATCCTGCATGGTAACCGCCACCGCATCCTGGAAGGCGCTCTTTAACACCAGATCCTCCGGCGGATAGCCGCACAGCACCAATTCGCCAAAGACCACCAAATCCGCGCCGAGGGCGTTGGCCTCGCGCCGCGCTGCACGCACCAGGTCCGCATTGCCGGCAATATCGCCGACCGTTGGATTGATCTGCGCCAGCGCAATTTTCAGTTCATTCGTCATGGCGGTTGTTTAAGACCAACCGGCGTATTTCTCAACGCCGTATTTGCCTCTTGCCTTCGGCCTTGATTTCAGAATAACGCTCACCGGCTTAGCGCATCGCCCTCCCGCCAGGGTGAAAGCTGACCGGCATAAACTCCCGGCCCCTTGCGGAAATGGGCGGCCTCTTCCAGCGTCTCGACAAACGGCATGTTCGAAGGGTAAAGCCGCGCGCCACGTGGCCGCGCACCGGCTTTCGAGACATGTCCCCACAGCGGATGGCCGACGACCTCCTCGGCAATCGCGGTGGCGTCAATCAGCTTGTCCAGGTCGTAGCCTGTTTCGATCCCCAGTTCGTGGCACAAATTTACGAAATCCTCGGTCGGCACGTGGCCCGCGGCGCGGCCATTGCCGCAATAGGGGCAACCGCCCATGCCGCCCAATGATGTATCAAATTCCCGCACGCCCAACTGCAACGCCTCGTAGTAGCTCGCCAGCGTCACGCCGCGGCTGTCGTGCAAATGCATGTGAAAATCCGTGATCTCCGGCCAGCACTCCTGGATGGCAAGCAGGGTCTCGCGGACCTCGTTGGGCATGTTCCAGCCCATGGCGTCAAAGAAGCCGCATTTTTTCACCTTGAAACCGGCATCATGCCATTTTCCCATCAACAGCGCGAGCAGGTCCATCCGTTGCGCCAGGGAAAACGGGCCTTCGAAGTTGGAACCAAAGGGATTGCCCAGGCCGACCGCACCAAATTCGGCGTCGCCGTCCCGGGCGGCAGCAACGGCCGCATCCAGCCCGGCGAGCTGCTGGGCTTGGGTGCGATTATAATTACGTCGCGCGAATGTGTCGCAAAGCTCTACATTGGTGCTGAACTGTTTCCCGCGCACGTCGATCTTGGGATAGTATTGATCCGCCCGTTCGAAGCCTCTGCGATTGAACACGGCCGCTGTGTATTTTACCCCCGGCTTCGGCACGAAACGTTCCGCGATCTCGTCAATGCAGGCCATTGACGGCGTCCATTTCGGATGCGCGAATGAACCGATCGAGATGACTTTCGCGCCGGTCTCGCCCAGCGCATCCAACAACCGCAACTTCTCGTCCACGGATATATCAGCGCTCTCGATCTGTAGGCCTTCACGCATCGTGTCGTCGGTGATCACGACGGATTTTGGCAGCTTGCTCATGATGAAGTTCTCTCCCATACCTCTGCTTTTATTTACCAAGTGGCTCCAGCCCTGTTGAATGTTCACCATTTTAGCCGAGCCAGAGCATGAAACAGGTCAGTGTCAAAGACACTTAGTATAGCATGGGACTTCAACCGGAAAATACATGGGATAGGCACGACCGATGCGCAAAACTGTAAGATATATCCAGGCCATTATATTGTTGCCGATGATCCTATTCGCCGGTGACGTGGCAGCCCAGATGCTGCGGCCGGCCCGCGCGGTCTACGACCTGAAACTCGACCAAAGCCGGCAGAGCCCTGGTGTCAATGCCGCTAAAGGTCGCCTGGTGGTGGAATTGATCGAGAGCTGCGACGGCTTCATCTTTAACCAGGGCTTCATCACCAACTTCACCAGCAGTGATGGACAGGGTCTTACAGCTAATATGCAGGCATCGGTTTGGGAAAGCACGGACAGGCGCTCCGTTCGTTTCAATTTGGTGAATCGGAACAGCGGCAATACCGTGAAAAAGGAACAGGGCCGGGGCGATTTGACGGCCGATGGCAGCGGTAAGGGCGTCTGGCATCTGCCCAAGGCGCGGGAACTGGCCCTGCCCAAGGGCACGATGTTCCCCATCAGCCATAACCGTGCCGTGCTGAAACATGCCCTAAGCGGCGGCCGCGGCTTTGAAGTCGCCCTATTCGATGGCAGCTACGAAGCCGGCTATTATCAGGCCTCGGTGTTCATCGGCAATCCGTCCCAGGGGCAAAAGGGCCAAGGCAATAAATTGCTGGCAAAAGATCTGACCAGTTGGCCAATACGCCTAGCCTATTACCACTATGATGACGGCCTTGGCGTGCCGCAGTTCGAAGTCGGCTTCACCTTGTACAGCGATGGCGTGGTTGATGATCTAATTTTGGATTACTCGGAATTCGGCCTGACCGGACGCCTGGTGGAGCTGGAATATATCGATAAAATAGTGTGTAAATAATTCTATTTACAACTTATAATGGTAGTCCCCGGCCCTTGCCGATGGCGTCGGTGCCGAAGCGTTCACGCACCCGGTCCAGGGCGCGTTCCGCATCCGCCTGGCGTTCGGCGCCGGGCTCAGCCAGATTGAGAGGGTCCGCTTCCAGGCCATCGACCAGACCGCTGAGGCCGACGCCTAAAAGCCGGTAGGAAGTTCTCCCGGCGTTATCGCTAATTACCTTGGCCAGCATTTCCCCACCTCGTCGGTAGATGGTACCCGCCAATTGGGTGGGATCGAGCAGACGGCGGCTACGGGTTAGTATGCTGAAATCCGCGCGCCGTAATTTCAAGGTCACCGTGGTACCCGCTAAACCGGTGCTTTTGATACGGCCGGCAACCCGGTCCGCCTGACGCCAGAGGATTTTTTTCAGCTCGTCGCCATCGGAAATATCGTGATGGAAAGTGGTCTCCGATGAAATGCTCTTGGTCGGCCGATTGGCGCTGATCCGGCGTGGATCTTCGCCACGCGCGAACTGGGCCATCCTCAAGCCCATGGCACCATAGCGGGCAATCAATACCTCTTGCGCGATAGCCTGCAGTTGCCCCACCGTAATGATCCCGTCCTTGGCCAGACGCTTCTGCAGGGCCTTGCCCGCACCCCAGATAATGGCCACCGGCTGCCTGGCCAGAAAATTGACCGCCTCGGCTTGGCCAATCACGGCAAACCCCCTGGGCTTGTCCAGGTTGGACGCAACCTTGGCCAGGGACTTGTTGTAGGACAGCCCGATTGAGGCCGTGATACCCACTTCCGCCTCTATCCTTTTGACGATCATGGCGGCGGTCGCTGCCGGGGATTGGTGGTGCAACCGTTCCGTCCCGATCAAATCCAAAAACGCTTCGTCCAGTGACAATGGCTCCACCAGCGGTGTGTAGTCCTTCATGATGGTCCTGATCTGGTGCCCGACGGCGGCGTATTTTTTCATATCAGGGGGAATTACCACCGCCTGGGGACAGGCCTTGCGCGCCTTGAACATGGGCATGGCCGAGCGGACGCCAAAGGTGCGCGCGATGTAACAAGCGGCGCTGACCACGCCGCGATGGCCGCCACCGACGATCACCGGCCGGTCCGCAAGAGCGGGGTTATCCCGTTTTTCAACATTGGCGTAGAAGGCATCGCAATCGAGATGGGCAATACCCAATTGCAATAATTCTGGGTGTCGCAACAGCCGCGGCGAGCCGCAGGTTCGGCAGCGCCCGGGCGTCTGCGCGCTGGGCGCAACGGCAAGACAGTCGCAGCACATCGCCGTCATGGCTGGGCGCGGCCTTGGGCCGGCCAGAGCCGGGCCGCGCCCCGGACGCCGGAGGAATCGCCATGTTCGGCTTGCACCAATCTGGTCGAAAGCTGATCAGAGAGAGCAAACGCCCCCCACAAAACCGGTACCCGGTCATATAGCCTGGCAATGTTGGAGAG
>CAUZBE010000362.1:0-3925 GCA_963577885.1 Alphaproteobacteria bacterium | reverse complement strand
CGCCGACAATATCTCCGCGACCGCTTCCCCGGAAAGCGCCTGGCGAAGATCGATGCCCCGAACGCAGGCCCCAAAATCTTGATGCACCTGTTCGATGTTTAGTAGGGCCATAATTGATTCTCCCAACCCACGCGACGGCTGACTAGAGCATTATTCGGCTATCTAGACAAGCCGCCGAACCCGTCCATTGCCCCTGCTTTGCGGCGGCTTTAGGATGTGGCGAGTTTTTATACGCTGGAGGGCCGGATGGCGGATCCGAAAAATCTTAACTTCGATACCCTGACCCTGCACGCCGGGCAAAAACCCGACGCCACCTATGGCGCCCGCGCGGTGCCGATCTATCAATCCACCTCGTTTGTCTTTCAGGACACCGACCACGCTGCGGCGCTGTTCAATCTGGAGCGCGCCGGGCACATCTATTCCCGCATTTCAAATCCCACGGTGGCCGTGTTGGAGGAACGCATCGCTGCCCTGGAAGGCGGGGTCGGCGCCGTCGCCACCGCCTCCGGGCAGGCCGCCTTGCATTTGGGTGTCGCGACCCTGATGGGGCAGGGCGGTCATATTGTGTCTTCTGCTTCGATCTATGGCGGCAGCCACAATATGTTCGCCCATACCCTTCCTCGTTTCGGTATCCAAGCAACATTCGTGGACCCACGCGATCCGGAAGCCTATGCCACCGCGATCCGGCCCAACACCCGGCTGCTGTATGGTGAAACCCTGGGCAATCCGGGCCTGGAGGTGATGAATGTCAGGGCGGTGGCGGACGTGGCCCATGCGAACGGCATTCCCCTGATGATCGACAACACCTTCGCCACGCCCTATCTGTTTCGCCCGTTTGAACATGGCGCGGATATCGTGCTGCATTCCGCCACCAAGTTCCTCGGTGGCCACGGCGTCGCAGTGGCGGGAATTCTGGTCGACAGCGGGCAATTCGATTGGGAAGGTTCGGGAAAGTTTTCCACCATGACAGAGCCCTACGATGGTTATCACGGCCTGGATTTTGCTGAGGAATTCGGCCCCGGCGCCTACATCATGCGGGCCCGGACGGAAGGTTTGCGAGATTTCGGCGCTGCCATGAGCCCCCAGACCGCCTTTTATATACTGCAAGGCGTGGAAACTCTGTCCGTGCGCATGCAACGCCATGTGGCCAATACCCGGGAAATCGTCAAATATCTCTCCGATAACGAGGCAGTGGCCTGGGTTACCTATCCCGAACTGCCCGATCATCCCGACCATAATCTGGCTATGTCACTCTTGCCCGAGGGGGCCGGCGCCGTCTTTAGTTTTGGCATAAAGGGTGGCCGCAAGGCCGGCGCTACGTTTATCGAAAGCCTGGAAATTTACTCTCATCTGGCGAATGTCGGTGATGCCAAATCCCTTATAATTCATCCCGCTTCCACCACCCACCAACAAATGGATGCTGCGTCTTTAAAGGCGGCCGGGGTCAGCGAGGATATGGTACGGATGTCCGTGGGAATGGAGGATGCCCGCGATCTGATGGACGATTTGAGCAACGCCTTGCAGCGCTCTCAACGTTAGGGAAGCGGACGTTATGTTGAGAGACAGGAGTTAACGCCATGGAATTTAGCGTCGACGGCCGCAAGGTTTTTGCCGCCACGGGGGGCAAGGCCTTTGCTGCCGGTTTACCGGCCATTATCTTTGTCCACGGCGCAGCGGCCGACCATACGGTGTGGAAGCTGCAAACCCGGTATTTCGCCTGGCATGGCCGTGGCGTCCTGGCCGTGGACATGCCGGCCCATGGCCGCTCGGACGGCCCCCCCATCCCGACCATTGAGGGCCTGGCGGATTGGCTGGTTGCCTTGTTGGATGCCGCTGGCCTGCAACAGGTGACCCTGGTTGGCCATAGCGTCGGCTCTTTGGTTACATTAGAGGCTGCCGCCCGCTACCCCGGCCGGGTATCCGCTCTGGCGCTGTTGGGCTGTGCCGTGCCCATGCGGGTTAACGGCGAACTGCTTTCATCGGCCCGGGCCAACGAGCATCGGGCAAACCGGCTGACCAACGCCTGGGGCTATGGCCGTGCGGCCCAGCGGGGCCAGCACGCGATCCCGGGCATGTGGATGATGACCGGCGGCATGCGTTTGCTGGAAGACGCCGACGACGGGGTTTTATTCAATGATATGATTGCCTGCCATCAATACGAAGGCGGCGACGCGGCGGCGCAAAAATTGACTTGTCCGACCCTGTTGATCATGGGTGAGCGGGATATGATGACGCCCATGAAGCAAGCTAGGAAACTGGTGCAGCAGATCAGCGGCGCCCGAGAGGTCGTGATCAAGGGCGCGGGCCATATCATGATGGACGAGACGCCGGATGCGACCCTGGACGCCTTGCGCGATTTCTTGCCGGTGCCCCCTTAACCGCAGGCCGGTAGAAACCTGCAATATGGCCGAAGGCTGTCCGCGCCACCGCCGCGTCGTCATCGCACATCCGTTCGGGGGGCAAGCTCAGGGTTACCACGGCACCCTGGCCTTGATTGCTTTCCATTTTCATGGTGCCGCCGCGCAGTTCCATAAACTATTTCGCGAGCGGTAGACCAATGCCAGTACCTTGGTGACTTCGCGCATAACTCCCCTGCAATTGGGTGAAGGGTTGCAGGACATCGTTAAACCGTTCCGCCGGGATGCCGGTTTGCAGACGCTCCCTGGACCTGTGTGGCGCGACTAAAATGCAACAGCCGTGACGGAGTCAACACAAACTTGACACAGAATCTAGCCAACACAATTACTCTGTGGTAACTAATTCACTTGAGGAATGTTTGCCGATCCAGCCGGTGCCTTCATGGCACGGGCCTGTCATGGCGATTTCACGGTAAGGTCCGTTGTTAAGACAATAGTTACGACCCTGGCGTAAACCAGGGGTGGATAGATGATCTAGTGTATGCTGCGTTTATTACGAGATGTTGGGTGCACGGTTGCGCAAAGTGAGTTTGTTTTTTGGGGGAAAAATGGCGCGATACGGATCGGATGAGCCATGCGCGGGTGTGGTATGACATTACGTAACAGTGCCAAGATGGCGCTTGCCGGCACCGCCGCCGCTCTTGCCGCATTGGCCGGCTGTGCCACGCTGCCACCCGCCAACGATAAAGAAGCCGTGGCAGCGTTCAGCGAAGCCAACGATCCGTTTGAGCCGCTTAATCGCAATATTTTTGAGTTTAACCGCAGCTTAGATCATTTATTGTTGCGCCCGGTGGCTGAAATTTACCGTCGTGTCCTGCCGGAAGGGGCGCGAAACAGCATTCGCAGCATCGTCAATAATATGGAGACGCCAGGTATTTTCGTACACGATATCCTGCAAGGTGAAGTCGACCGCGCGTCGGACAGTTTTGGGCGTTTCACCACCAACAGCTTTTATGGTGTAGGTGGTTTGAACGACGTGGCGGCGGGTGACGATGCTAAAAACCCGGATGCCGGCATCCCGTTTCATGCCGAGGATACAGGCCAGACCCTGGCCGTTTGGGGGGTGGGTCCGGGTCCCTACATGATATTGCCCGTGCTTGGCCCGTCGACGTTCCGGGACACTGTCGGCATAGCCCTTAATTTTTATATTAATCCGATCAACTATGTCGTGCCTAACGAACACCGCACGGGTTTTTCCCTGGCGCGCGCCGCGGTTAAGGGTCTAGATACCCGGTCGCATAATATTGAAACATTTGACGAGATCGAGCGCGGCTCGATCGATTTCTATGCCACGGTCCGTAGTCTGTATCGTCAATACCGGGCTTCGGAAATAGCCAATGGCCGTGGCCCGGAAAACCCACTTCCAGGAATGTCTGAAGCGTTAGAAGAATACAACGAAGCTGAACGTGTCTCTACCCTCGCTAAATAAGCCCGGCCGCGGGCCAATGCGTCGCGAGGGTTATAGGCGCCTGTTCGGCTTGGCGCTGGGCGCATTTTTAATGGCGGCA
>CAUZBE010000361.1:0-3937 GCA_963577885.1 Alphaproteobacteria bacterium | reverse complement strand
TTGCCTGATGTGGGCGCGTTGCTGGCCCACGTCGCTGACTGGCGGCCAAACGCGGACGTATAAATTTAATTGTACATTGAGCGATAGGGGATACGGTGAGATGAACCAGGGCAAGTGGCGGGTTGGAAAGGTCACGGTAACGCGGGTGGTGGAGATCGAGGCGACGGGTGGGATGACCCCCATTCTGCCTGACGCTACGAGGGAAGAACTGCAGAAAATCCCCTGGCTGTATCCCCATTTTGCGGACGAGACCGGCCGTATGCGGGGTTCAATCCACGCCCTGATCATCGAAACGCCGGACCGCACCATCGTGGTCGACACCTGTGTCGGTAACGACAAGGAGCGGGGCAATCCGCCCTGGAACCAATTGCAAACTAGCTTTTTAGAGGACCTGGCGGCGGCGGGTTACGCCACGGATCGGGTCGATTGCGTGCTGTGCACCCATCTGCATGTGGATCATGTGGGCTGGAACACCATGTTGGTGGATGGTAAATGGCAGCCGACCTTTCCCAAGGCCCGTTACTTGATGGGCCAGGTGGAGTTCGACCATTGGCGTGGCTTCGAGAATGCGGACACGGAACAGATCATGGCGGATTCCGTGCTGCCGGTGTTCGATGCCGGTTTGGTCGATCTGGTAAGCACAGATCACAAGCTGTGCAGCGAAATCAGCCTGATCCCCACGGTCGGCCATACCCCGGGCCATGTCTCGGTCTTGATCCAGAGCCAGGGCGAAGAGGCACTGATTACCGGCGATTTCATCCATCACCCCTGTCAGATGGCCCATCCGGAATGGTCGGCCTCGGTGGATACCGACCCCGAGCAGGCGCGGCGCACCCGGCGCGAAATCTTTGCCCGCTTTGCCGATACCCCGACGTTGATCATTGGTACCCATTTCCATACGCCAACCGCCGGCCACCTGGTCCGCGATGGCGATGCCTATCGCCTGGACGTATAGGGAACCCGCTGATGAGTTTTGAGCGGCCCTACGAAGGCGTCAAGGTGGTGGATTTGAGCCAGGGCATCGCGGGGCCCTATTGCGGCATGTTGCTGGCCCAGCACGGTGCCGATGTAATCAAGGTTGAGCCATTGCAGGGCGACTGGGCCCGGGTTCTGGGTACGGCTACCTCCAACCACACGGAATTTTCGTTTCTAGGCAGCTTGGGCAAGCGCAGTCTGGCCATCGATTTGAAAAGCGCCGAGGCCCCGGCCATTATCGATGCCCTGGTGGCCGACGCCGATATCTTCATGGAGGGCTTCCGCCCCGGCGTCATCGACCGCCTGGGCTTTGGCCAGGAGCGCCTGATGCAATTGAACCCCGGTCTGATCTATCTCTCTGTTTCCGGCTTTGGCCAAACCGGTCCCCTGCGAGGCAAGCCGGCCATGGATCCCGTTTTGCAGGCCTTTACTGGCTTCATGATGGATAACAAGGGGCATGACGGTATCCCGCATCGGGTCAATACCATCGTCAACGATATGTCCACGGCGCTGTATGCATTTCAGGCCATCGCCCCGGCGTTATACGCCAAGCGTGATGACAGGCGAGGCCGCTTCATCGATGCTTCGCTGATGCAGAGTGCTGCCAACCTTAGCGCCATCCGCATCATGGCCGCGTCCCGCGGCAACCTGGACAATGCCCCCCGCACCGCTCCGTCGGGGGTCTTTCAAACCGGCGATGGCTGGCTGCAATTGGTCATTCTGCAGGACAAGGACTTTCACGCCTTGTGCGACATCCTGGATATGGGCGATCTAAAATCGAACCCGGACTTGGAAGGCAATGAGGCGCGCCTGGCTCAGGTTGAGATGCTGGTGGCTCGGGTAGGCGCGGTTTTGGCGACCCAACCGGCCAGCCACTGGCGGGATCTATTTACCGAGGCCGGATTGCAGAACGAGATGCTGCTGGATTTCCAGCAGTTCCTGGATCATCCGCAAGTAGCCGAGACGGAGTTGTTTTCCTGGCTTGACCTGGCCGGCCTGGAGGGCTCGCTGCCCATTCCTAATCCGCCGGGTATTCCAAAGATCGAAGGCGGCACGCCAACCGGCACCTCGCCCGTCACGGGACAGCATAACGACGAAGTTCTGGGCGCCTTGGGCTTTGATGCCGCTGCCATCGCAGATCTGCGGCAACGGGGCGTGATTACAACCTGGCAGGCTTAACCCTATTCAACCAGACTAGACGCAGGGCGGCCAGAAAGGTACAGCTTGCCGGGACCAGCGCGAAACCGTAGATCCAATCGGTGACGGCTGTCAGCGTGGCCAGCGTGATGCCGCTGGACAGGCCGGCCACATTGGCCAGTAGGCCGGCAGTGGCGGCGCCGAAGGCAATGCCCAGGGACTGCATGGTGGGTATGGCGCCGGCGGTTAAGGTTTCCTCTCCCGGTCCGGCGCTGCGGGTGGTGTGGGCGGAGCAGGTGCCCATGAGGCCCTGGGCGCAGGTGGCAAGCGCTATCTCCGGATTAGAAACCGTGAACATGGGGCGGCGATCACGGGCAAGGACATGCCCGCGATCAGATCGTTGACCGCTACCATTTCGAACTCAAACGATACTACCTAACTCGTATATCCAGGGCCGCGCCGCGCGATCTTGGATCTGAAAGGTCGCCGTTGCGTCGTCTTCCTTGAGGGTCTGGCCGACCTCGTCCAGGCCTTCCAGCAATGCGGTCTGCCGGTCCGGAGTTAAATCAAACGTAATCGTCCGTCCCGAAGGCGTGGTCAGGGTACGGGTGGCCACATCGACCTGGAATTGCGTGTTGCCCTGGTCATCGCCGGCTTCCGCCAGGAGCTTGGCGATGGTCTCGCCTGGCAGGCGGATCGGCAGGACACTGTTTTGAAAACAATTGTTAAAGAATATATCGCCAAAACTTTCCGCGATGACACATCGGATTCCCATGCCTAGAAGGCCCCAGACCGCCGTTTCACGGGAACTACCGCAGCCGAAGTTACGGCCGGTGATCAGGATCACCGCGTTGCGATAGGCTGGTTTATTCAGGACGAAATCCGGGTTGTCACGGCCATCGGCTAAAAACCGCAATGGCTCGAAGGTGTGTTCATGCATGGTTTCGCGGTTTGAATCTAACAGATGCTTGGCTGGCGTGATGATGTCGGTATCAATATTGGCGCGGGGCAGGGGGGCCGCCACGCCTTGCAACAGCTGTAGCTTTTCCATTACGGAGTCTCTCCTAGGGGCGCGAGATTTCGCACATCGGTAATTTCGCCGGCAATCGCGGCCGCCACCGCCATGGCCGGGCCGGCCAAATGGGTTCGGGCCTTTGGCCCCTGGCGGCCGACGAAATTGCGGTTGGAGGTGGAGACGCAGCGTTCGCCGGGTGCCACGGTTTCGCCATTGGTAGCCACGCACTGGGCGCAGCCCGGCTCGCGCCACTCAAAGCCGGCGTCCAGGAAAATTCTGTCTAGGCCCTCGGCCTCCGCCGCCAGCTTGACCTGAACAGAACCGGGTACGACCCAGGCGGTGACATGGCTTGCCACCTGACGGCCCTGGGCGATCGCGGCGGCGCGGCGAAGGTCGGTGATGCGGCTGTTGGTGCAGGAACCGATAAAGACGCGGTCCACCCTGGTGCCGGCGATGGGGCGCCCGGCGCTCAGGCCCATATAGTCCAGTGCGGCCTCGGTATTATTCTGCTGTTCCGCCTCGACAAAACTATCGGGCGTTGGAATAGTGTCGGTCACGGCCAGGGTCTGCCCGGGCGAGGTGCCCCAGGTGACCTGGGGCGCGATCTCCGCCGCATCGATCGCGACTTCACGGTCAAAGACCGCATCGTCATCGGAGCGTAAGCCACGCCAATTGGTTACCGCCTCATCCCAGGCCGCATCCCCGGGGGTATTTTGGGGCACCAAGGGCCGTTCTTTCAAATAGGCGAAGGTGGTTTCGTCGGGCGCGATCATACCCATGCGGGCGCCGAATTCGATGGACAGATTACAG
>CAUZBE010000360.1:0-3953 GCA_963577885.1 Alphaproteobacteria bacterium | reverse complement strand
GTTCTTCAGGTTGAGACTATTCTCGTAGCCAAAATTAAGAACCTAAAAACTTTGAAAGCCGGCGACGAACAACTGTTTAACCGGCAAAACTTCAGAAAACTTTTTGGACGCTTGAACGAATACTGCGGGCAAATTTTCGTTGAGTTTCTTCCGGAAGCGACAGTACAGAACACTGTTGATCAAGTGGTTTCCGAGATTCTCTCATCTAACTCAGTGTAGGTCATCCAAACAGTTAGAACTGTTGAGCCCGTTTCATACCGGAGGATCTGGCGCATCTTTGATTGCTGTTAACCCGCTTGGACTGGGTTTTGGCCAAAGAGGAGGGGGTAAAAGCCGCACCGACGGTTGGCAGATTTCTATATTTATATCATATTAACAATAAGTTACATGGTCACTAAACCCACATCCACCGTCCGTAGCCGGCGCCTCCGCGAGCGCCGCGCCGGGGGCACCGCCATGGTTATGCCCGTCGAAGTGGGCGAAGGCGGTATTGAGTTACTGGTTGGCAACGGGCTACTGAAACTGCACCAATTAGCTGACCGGAAAGCGGTCGGGGAGGCGTGGTTGACGGCCCTCGAGCAGTGGGGAAGGGGGCAGGGCGCACTGACCACGGAACAGGCTTAGGCCCTCAAGCAGAGCCTGGCTAAAACCAACGGGCGTCTGACCACTATAATGGCGACGAAGAACCATGAAATCAGTTAACCATCGACCGCTGATCGACGTGGGCATGGTAACGCGTTTCGGCCCCAATTGGCCGGGATGCCGCTGCGGTGCCAATACCCGCAAAGATACGGCTTGCCAAAAGGCGGCCCTAAAAACAGACCAGGAGTAGGTTACACGGCGGCCCGAGCACCGGACCGCGGACCCCGGAAGGCAAGGCACGGGTCATAGCGGCGCACACTAAGCACGGGCGACCGTCCAAGGCCCATGTAGAGAGGGTCAAAGCCATCAATGCCGAGCTGAGGCGGGTTATCTGCGAGCTCACGCGGGGTGGATGGATCCCCTAAGGGCGGTTAACCGCAGGCCCCGGTTCGAGGGCCGTTTGAATTTATCCAGTCCAATCACCTTGGCTTCGCTGCGGGCAGCGTCATCAAGCACGTTATCCGCTACGAGGAGAAGGGTGGCGTCGTGGATCTCGGGATTATATCGTGACTGGGGGTTACGTAGGGCAGGAGCGAAGGAAGCCCGTTTGGCCGCCCTCGAAGCTGGACAGGCTAGGGCCAAACGGCTGGCGGAAATCACGGCCCATCTGGATACTCTCAGTGACGATGAGCTTGATCGCCGGTTGCGCCAATATCAACGCGCCAGCGGACGGAAGCGAATGGGTAAGACCGATCATCCTGGCCGAGGAAGATAGGCTGAGGACAGCAACCAAGCAGGCACTGCTGGCACACAACTAAATGTACCAAGAATTTTGCTGGGATGACTGACCCCAAACGGACATTCTCAGCGTTCCACGGGTATCAGAAAAGTGCGAATTTCAGAAGCGTCAAAAGGGTCTAAGAATGCTGCGTTTCGTGACCACAAATTTGTCGCTATCATCCGTTCTAGAGGACCCAATTAAGGGAAGGCTATCATGGGTGACTGACCTAAAACAGGCGGCGGCGGCCATGAAGGAACTGTATGATGGCGATGCCTTGGCCGAGCGGCGGGCTGGGCATCAGGTAAGACACCGCACGTTGGAAGACCGCCTGCTGCGGTGGGAAGTATTCAAGGCAAAGGGCACGCCTGAGAATTTACGAAAGGGGTAAAATATGAAAGCGGCCGTACTTCATGCCATAGGCGCCCCTATGGCGATTAAGGATATCCCAGATCCGGAACCGGGCCCGACCGATTTGATCCTGCGGGTTTGTGCATGTGGCATTTGCGGTACGGATCTGCATATGTCCGAAAATAGCAATCCCGACCTGGGGTGGCGGGTCTTGCCACCAGACTGTGTCATGGGCCATGAGTTCGCCGGCGAGGTGGTGGAGGTGGGCCGCGAGGCCCAAGCCCTGTGGCATGTGGGCGATCGCGTGACGGCGTTGCCCTGGATAGGTTGTGGCGATTGTCCAGCGTGCCGGGTCGGGCGGGGGTATCGGTGTGCACGAGTGATTTCCCGTGCCAGCCGCGCCCTGCCGGGGGCCTATGCGGATTATTGCAGGGTCGGCGGTGGAGAATCCATCCGCCTACCAGATACTGTCAGCTTTCGCGAAGGCGCTTTGGTTGAGCCCCTGGCCGTTGGCCTGAACGCCGTGCGCCGCGCCCGGCTGCAACCGGCGGACCGGGTTTTGATCGTCGGCGCAGGCCCGGTCGGCTTGACAATCGCCATGTGGTGCCGCTTTTTTGGCGCCCAGCACATCGTTGTCAGCGATCTGGTCCAAGCGCGGGCGGAGATGTCTCGCGCCCTGGGCGCTACGGCGATTGTGGATGCCAGCCAGGGCAATGTTGCCGAACAGGCAGCGGATGCTGCCGGCGGTCCACCCGGCGTGGTCTTTGATTGTGTCGGCGTGCCCGGCAGTCTGCAACTGGCGATCAACTACTCTGCGCCTGATGGCCGCATCGTGGTAGTCGGCCTGTGCATGGCGGATGATCACCTGTTCCCCACCAAAGCATTGGTCAAGGAGCTGGACATTAGTTTCGCCTTCGTCTACCGCCAGGAAGATTTTACAACCGTCGTACATCTGCTTGGTGAAAGCCGTATTGATGCCACCCCGATGATTAGCGACTTTATTGAGATGGCGGACCTGCCGACGGAATTCGAGGCCCTGAAACAGCCCAATCGGCAAATTAAGGTGATGCTGGAATTGCCTTAGATCAAACAGCCTTAAAATGGAATCATTTTCAGGCCGTCCTGTGAAAAATGGGTTCGGCGGGGATTTCCCGCCACCCCCGTTTGTGTAGGCGATTTTCGCGGTGTGATTTCTGCTCATACCATTGCACGAAAATTATTTTCATCATTTCGCCCATTCCGATTTCCTTTTCTTCGGCGGCGGCTTCTAGGGTGTTAGTATCTTGGTGGATAAATGTGGGTGAATTCGGGGTAGTAAAGTGCTAACACCCGCAGTTTTCTTCGATCGGGCTCCCTCTTTTGACACTGACGATTTTGCCACGGCATCGAGCTGCACGCCGACTGGCGGCCCGGCCAGCACAGTCAGCGGCATCTTCGACAACGAGTATTTTGAAATCGATCCGCTATCAGGCGTTGGCGTCGTTAGTGCCCAGCTCCGGTTTATTTGCACTACGGCGGATTTGCCGGGTGGCGCAGCGGCAGGCGATGCCATCACGGTCGACGGCACCGCCTATACCGTTCGCGTTATTCAACCCGAAGGACCGAGCGTCACAATTTTAGTTTTGGAGAAAATTTAATTACCTAATTGCTAACAATGACTTCACCCTCAAGAATTGTAGGAGCGGGTCCGCTATATTCTTCTTGGACTTCGGCACGCATAGTCGCTGCTTTTTCTGCGGCAGCGTCTGCCGTCGCTTTGTCGGGATATGTTGCAATTATAAAACCTGAGTCAGGGCTTGTTTGGACTGCTTCCCACTTTGTAACACCGAACGCCAATGAGGCAGGCATCCACTTGTTTTTCATATCCGCAATCATTTTGTCGGTAATGGGTGACCCGCTCACGATTGTTATGCGTCTGTAACTCATAGGACATCCCCCCTTGGCACATTTGTGAAAACAGATACGGGACAAACGTTGTCACGGACCTGACCAGTCTGTCTACGACCGGCAGCCGGGTATATGCCAGCCGGGTCTATATCCGACCGCGGCGGCTAGGCATAGTTGCCTCCTTGCGATTACTCCATGTCGATCCGGAGATTGATAATCAGGCCAGGAGGTAAGTGACACCCTTCACATATTTGGCCCTCTCCAGACGTAACGTCTTAATTATGCCACGTGAACTGCTGTGGTTTCCGGGACGAGCTTTGTGAGATCACGATGTTCACCAACGCCGGACCCGGGA
>CAUZBE010000359.1:0-3974 GCA_963577885.1 Alphaproteobacteria bacterium | reverse complement strand
ATCGGCCCCGACCAGGACATCGCCGCGCATTTCACCGCCATCCTGGAACCGCAGCGTAACGCCATCGCCGTCTTCGAAAAAATCCGTGACCTTGGCATTCAGAGTAACCGCATCGGGCTTTAAGGCGCGCACCGCGCCAATCAGGGCACCCAACAGGTCGGCCCGGTGTACCGATAAATAGGGCACGCCGTGGCGCTCCACATAGCCATCACCGAGGGGAATTTCCTGCAGCACCTCCGCCGTATCAAACATTTTGAATTGATAGCTGGTCGGGCGCACGCCGAGCTGTTCCAGCGTCTCCACCAGGCCCAGGTGGCGCAGGACACGCATGGGATTGGCGCTTAACTGAATGCCGGCGCCGACCTCGCCCAGCCGGGGCGCCTGTTCAACGACACCAACATCAAACCCGGCCCGTAACAGGCAGGCGGCGGCGGTCATGCCGCCAATGCCCCCGCCAATGATAAGGATCTTCTTCATTTTTCCTTCTGACAGTGTTGGGGTCCATGTAATGAGCGCTAGCCTAAGCCAGTGGAGCCGGAGCAACAAGTTCGCGGTAATTATATTGCCTTCGGCCCTTGCGCCCGGCGCGGGGACAACCCATCTTGCGCCTATGAACATGGATAAGATTCTCTCTCGTCTGCCAATCAAAGCGTTGCGTGACCGTGTCCCTCTGGTGCCCGTGGTACGTATGTACGGCGTCATCGCAGCTCAAGGCTCGCCCTTACGGCCGGCGGTCAATCTTTCCTCCTTAGCAGCGCCGTTGGAGCAGGCATTCGCCATGAAGGGCGCCAAGGCAGTGGCGCTGGCGATTAATTCGCCGGGCGGCTCGCCCGTGCAATCTGCCCTGGTGCATGACCGAATTCGCCTGCTGGCAGACCAGAAGAAACTGCCCGTATATGTCTTCTGCGAGGATGTCGCGGCATCGGGCGGCTATTGGATCGCCTGCGCGGGGGATGAAATATTTGCCGCGGAAACGTCCATCATCGGTTCCATCGGCGTCATCGCCGCGACCTTCGGTTTTGAAGGGGCGATGGAAAAATTGGGAGTGGAACGACGCCTCTATACCGCCGGTGATAAGAAAAGTCTGCTCGATCCTTTTTCACCCGTGGAAGAGGGTGACCTGAAACGCCTGACCGCGCTGCAAAAGGAAATTCACGACGCCTTTAAGAACCATGTCCGCACGCGCCGCGCGGGACGCTTGAAAGCGGGGGAGCGAAAGTTATTTTCGGGTGAGTTCTGGACCGGTGCCACAGCGCAAGGCCTGGGCCTTACCGACGGCATTGGCGACCTGAAGGCGGTGATGCAGCAAAAATTTGGTGACAAGGTACGCCTGCCGGTAATCGGTGCCGAGAAAAGCTGGCTGCAACGGCGTCTGGGATTAGCCTCGCAACTTTCAGGCATGGATCTGTCCCACAACTGGTCGTTCGACCTGCCCAGCAGCATTTTGGCTGCAGCGGAAGAGCGGGCCCATTGGGCGCGCTACGGACTATGAGTGCCGGTTGAATAGTGGCGGAAATCTATTCTCAGAGCGGCTCGTAGTTGCCGGCGAGGTAGCCGTCGCGGAGGGAAAATTTCTGAATTTTGCCCGATCCCGTGAGCGGGAAGTCGTCAACGCTGAACCAGATCACTGGTGTCTTTTGCGGCGATAAATGGGCACGGCAATGGCTGCGCAGCTCCGGCGGATCCAATATTTGACCAGATTGGGGTCTTAGGAAACAGGCGACGATCTCGCCCCATTTCTCGTCCGGCAGCCCGACCACGGCAACCTCCGCCACCATCGGGTGTTCCAACAGTACGTTCTCTATCTCCGCTGGGAACAGATTTTCTCCGCCCCGGATAATCATTTCCTTTACCCGTCCCGTGATGCGCAGGTAACCACGGGTATCCATGGCGCCAAGATCGCCGGTGTGCAGCCAACCATCCGCATCAATGGTTTTCGCCGTCGCCTCAGCATTTCCGTTATAGCCAATCATATTGCAATAGCCCCGCACGCAGATTTCACCAACCGTATCGATCGGCAAGACTTCGTTTTCCTCCACGCTGCGGATAGAAATGCCCGTCTGGGGCATGGGTTGGCCGACGGTATTGCAAATATCATCGAGCGTGTCGTCATGATAATGCTGGGTAACCACGGGCGAGACTTCGGTCTGCCCATACACGGTTTCGAAGGCGCAATTAAAAGCCCCACGGACCCGGCGGACAAGTTCAGGCGCCACCATCGACCCGCCGGATATAGCCATTTTCAGCGAGGAAACATCGCGCGGCTCCCGCTCGAACGCTTCCAACAAGGCAACCAGCATGGTCGGCACGCCGACCAGCGCGCTCACTCTCTGGCTTTCGATCAGGCGCAGGATCGCGGCCGGCTCGAAGACTTTGACGATCAGCATCCGGCTAATGGTTTGCAGACAGCCCAGGGCGGCAATGCCGCAGCCGCTGGTGTGGAACATGGGCATGAAATTGGCCCAGGTTGAACTCTGTTTGATCAAACCGCGCTTAAATATCAGCCGGGCGTTATTGGTCAGGCCGCGATGATGCAGAACGGCCCCCTTGGGAAAGCCGGTGGTGCCGGAGGTATATTGGATCTGCGCCGCATCGCCGGGCAACACTTGCGGTAGCGCCGGCGCTCGGGTGCCATGGCGGTAAAGTGCGGCATGGTCGTCCATATCGACGATTTCGCGTATCGCGTCTAATCCGCGGCAGGCTTCAACGGCGATATCTGCCATGGGATTGCCGCGATAGCTTTCCACAGAAAACAGGCCTGCTGACCCAGATTGCTCGAGGACATAGCGTAATTCCGGCGGTTGATACGCGGGGTTGGCGGTCACCAGGGTAATGCCGGCCAGGGCACAGGCGTATTCCAGCAACAGCCATTCCGGCGTGTTCGGTGCCCATACCATGATCCGCTCGCCGGGCCCGAAGCGGCTGGCAAGGGCCAAGGCTAGATTTTCGCTATCCGCCAACAACTCGCCATAGGTCCACGTCCGCCCGAGCTGACCTTCGATATCGACTTCGATCAATGCCGGCGCAGTGGGTTGTTGCTTGGCTACCTCGCGCAACAGACCGCCAACGGTGGTTTCCTTTATCACGTCATCGTCTTGCGGCGGAACTAGGGATTCCGTTAATTGAAACTGATACATGTTTAACCCCCCTTCACGCAGAAAGCGTACTTCGATCCAAATGCCATGGGAATAATTTTTCCCGGACCCGTACGAAAGACGGCGACCCGGAGGTCGCCGTTAATCCGTATTTAAGATGGATTTTTGTATTAGGCGGCCGCCCGGCGGTGCACTAGATTCTCGAAATCCTCTATCAATTGCATGGTAATGGCACCCGGGGTGAAGCGGTAGTCATCGATTACCCCAACGGGCGTCACTTCTGCCGCGGTGCCCGTCAACAGGCATTCCGTAGCCTGGGCCATTTCTTCCGGCATGATCACCCGTTCGATGACTTCGATACCGCGGGCCTTGGCCAGATCAATGACCGTGCGCCGGGTGATGCCATCCAGGAAGCAATCGGGGATGGGCGTGTGCAGTTTGCCATCAATGACAAAGAATATGTTTGCGCCGGTGCTTTCCGCCACCTGACCCCGCCAATCCAGCATCAGGGCATCGTCATAGCCGGCCGCTTCCGCCGCGTGCTTGGACAGGGTGCAAATCATGTAAAGGCCGGCGGCCTTGGAATGCACGGGCGCGGTGCGGGGGTCGGGCCGGAGCCAATCCGTCATTTTCAATTTTATGCCTACGGTCCGGGCCTCCGGATCGAAATAGGATGGCCATTGCCAGACTGCGATGGACAGGTTGATGCGGTTCTCCTGGGCGGAAACCCCCATCATTTCAGAGCCGCGCCAAGCCACGGGCCGGACATAGCCATCGGTGATGTTATTCTTGAGGACGGTTTCCCGGCTGGCCGCATTTATCTCGTCGGCGCTGTAGGGAATTTTAAAGTCCAGTATACGGGCTGAATTCAAAAGACGC
>CAUZBE010000358.1:0-3980 GCA_963577885.1 Alphaproteobacteria bacterium | reverse complement strand
TCCAACCCGCCACTTGCCCTGGTTCATCTCACCGTATCCCCTATCGCTCAATGTACAATTAAATTTATACGTCCGCGTTTGGCCGCCAGTCAGCGACGTGGGCCAGCAACGCGCCCACATCAGGCAAACCTTCCAGACCATGCAAATCAGCCAACAGCGCCACCGCCTCCTCCCCCAGCAGGGGCATCGCCAAGCTGCGGAATTTCGTGTCGATCTTAACGCGCTGGGCCGCGACATCCTCGGCCGGGATCCCCACATCGAAACTGCGCTCGAGAACCTGGCCGTCATGCAGGGTAACCCGGGCCGTGGCCAGTGTGCTGGGGCCCCCGTCGTCAACAACCGCTACCCTGCGCCGCAAGGCAACGAGTGCGGGCGCCCGAGCATTGGCATCAGAGTAACTTTCGATGCTGGCCGTATCCTGTCCTGCCAGGGCAAAGGCGGCGGTATGGCGCAGGCTGAATTTAATTTCAAGCCCAGTGTCGGGCTCCTGAATGTTACAAACCTTCAAATGACCGGGATCAACCGACAAGACGACGCTGTCGATTTTCTCCGCCGCAATCCGCCCTTCGTCCCGCAGATCGGCCAGGATTTCGATGGTCGAATGGGTCAGGTAGCAGGCGGCGTGATACTTGAACAAATTTTCCCGTACATGAAAGCCACGCCGGGGCGTCTGCAGGGCCAGTTCGACGCGGAAATCATCGCTTTGCGTATCGGAAAAACCCTGAGCGGCCTCCAGGATATCCATGCGCGAAGTGAAACCGCGCCGCGCCAGACGAGCCGCCAACAGGCCGTTGCCGGCGGCCCTGCCCGCATGCAGCGGCTTGCACATGGTGCCGAACTGCGCTTTTAAACCTGCCGCCTGGGTCCCGGCGATACCCAGGGCGCGCGCCATGGCCTCGCCATCCAGGCCCAGCAAATGCCCGACCCCCGCCGCCGCGCCGAAGCTACCGACCGTGCCCGTGACGTGGAAGCCTTTCAGATAATGGCTGGGTGCGACCAGATTGCCGATCCGGCATTCGGTTTCGTATCCGGCCATGAACGCGGTCAGCAAATCGCGCCCGGTGGCGCCAAGGTCTTCGGCCACGGCCAGAACGGCCGCTGCTACCTGAGCCGTGGGGTGCCCGCCCATAGTCAGATTGACATCATCGTAATCCAAGGCGTGGGAGCCGCTGCCATTGACCAGACAAGCTTGGGCCAGGGTGCCCTTGGCGCCCGACCCGATCATGGTGGCCCGTGGATGGCCACCTTCCTCCTGGGCCTCCGCCAACAACAAGGCGGTCAAGGGTTCCGCCGCCCCCGCCAGGGTGACGGCGAACCAGTCGATCAGGCATTGCTTCGCCACCGCCAGGCTGTCGGCGTCAATATCTTCAAAGCGTAGATCGGCAGCGTTTTGGGCCAGACTTTCGGTGATGGCCGGGGTATCGTCCTCAAGTGCGGGGCGGCTCATTTCCTTATCCTCGATGGCCAGAATTCAACCTGGCGCCAAGTGTGTCTCCTCTCTGCGCTTTCGTCCAGTCCGGTCGCACCAAATATTGTAGCCTACGCCGCCCAGGCCCGTTGCATCGCCGGCCGTGCGTTGCAGCGTTCGATATAGGCCTCCACGTTCGGCTTGTCGGAAACGTCCGCGCCCAGCCGCCTGGCCACGGTGCAGGCATGGCCGGTCATTATGTCGGCACCCGAGAAATCACCGGCAAGGTATTCACGCCCGGACATGTGGGTATCGACGGCGCTCAACATCTGGCCAAGCAGCTTGGTCGCCCGGCCCACGTTTACCTCATTGCGGCGCTCAGGCGGTAGCAGAATGGTCTCAACCACAATGATGTTTACCGGTGGCATGAGCATACCCTCGGCGTAATGCAGCCATTGCAGATACATCGGAAACTCGGGCGCCTCCACCGCCGGCTGCATCCGTCCTTCGCCGTGGCGGGTCAATACGTATTCGACGATGGCGCCGCTTTCAAACAGCGTCACCCCCCCGTCCTCCAGAGCCGGCACGCGGCCCATGGGGTGGACCTTCCGATACTCGGGCGAACGCATGGATGGATCGCCTAGCTTGTATTGCGCCAACTCGTAAGGTAGGCCTAATTCCTCCAGAAGCCAGACTATGCGGACGGAACGAGTATTGGGGGCATGGTGAATTTTCATGTCTTGCAAACCTCGGTGCTGTTGATCAAATTATGGGGACGTAATACTTCGCGGTCGTCTAGGCATAATCCTCGCTGGAATATGTATGCAATGCGTTGTTGAAGCGGGAAAATAAATTGTCGATACCGATTACCTGGGTCAGCGCAACAACGCCATCACTGCCCAGGCTCCCACGCAGTTGTGCAGCAGAGGCGCGGGAGACGTGCCTGTGCCGCAGGCGACATACACGGCATATTCCAGAATGGCTTTTTCCAGTTCATTGAAGACGTCACTACAGGCAAAATCGCCCATGGCGCCAATCTGCGCATCGCTGAGCCCAACGCTTTTGGCGGCAGCCGTGTGGTTGGCGATGCAATAACTTGCAGTCGGCCAGCATCGCGGTCTTTAGATACGCCAGCTCGCGGTGCCTCTCCTCCAGGCACAGATCGTTCATAATTGCCTGCTGGAATTCCAAAACGCCGCCAGGGCCTTCGGCTGTATCGCCATAAAGGCAAAGAAAACTGGTACCTTGGCGTGTGCCTTGCGCTAAGCTATCTAGCACGGCGCAGGCTTCCGGATCGGCGTCGCGCAAGCTCACCGGCTCAATTATGTGGGCGGACATCGTAGCAGCCTCCTTATTCATGGCTTAGAAGGTTCGTCTCAGAGCAATAGCTTTCGGAGATGGGCCAGGGTGCGTTGCCGCGCCGGTACTGCCGCCGCCTCGCTGTAAGACGGATAACCGTGGCGGTTAAAACCATGTTCGGCACCGGGATAGACATGGATATCCACATTGTCCCATGCTCCCATATGCGCCTGGATCGCATCGACGGTATCTTGCGGTACGTGCGGGTCAATGCCAGCGAAATGCATCAGGATGGGGCAATTCAGGTTTACCGCCTCGTCCAGATGCTGTTCAATCTGCACGCCGTAATAACTGACCGCCGCGTCAATTTTGTGCCGGGTGGCGGAGAGATAGGTGAATTTTCCGCCCAGGCAAAAGCCCATCACCCCGACTTTGCCGGTGCACTCGGCCCGCGCTTTCAAGGCGGCAACCGTATCGCCCAGATCAGCGGCAAATTGGTCGGTATCCAGCTCGGCCCGCAGGGCTTGTGCCTTCGCGCGCCCTTCATCCGTATAGGGCAAATAGCAGCCAGCCTCCTGACGCCAATAGACGTCTGGTGCGATGACGGCAAAGCCTTCGGCAGCATAACCGTCAGCGACCGAGCGGATATGATCGTTGGTGTTGAAGACCTCCGGCAGCAGGACGATGCCTGGCGCGGGCGTGGTCACGGGCAGCGTTAGATAGGCGGCGAAAGCGCCGCCATCCCTTGCACTGATTTTTATATCCTGGCCCATTTAGTTCTCCCTCCAGATACTACCGAAAGGCCCTGGGTACTCTAACAGCCAGTGTCGATCGGCAAATTTTCGCAGGCCCATTCGACCGCCAAAGCATCGTAGATGGCGATGCCCTCATAGCCAAGGTTTTAGAGCGCCAGGACACTAGAGAAGTTTCCAATTAATTGGAGTCGCTAACACGACCCAAGTGAATTGTTCAATTTCTCTAATCTTAAAAATCTGAGCGCATTTAATCAAAATGCGCTCTAGGTTTGTTGACCGGGATAGACCGGATTGGGTACCATAGACCCTTTATTCCATTGCACGAGATTATCCAACACGGCTTGCGACATCATCTCGCGGGTATGGTGGGTGCCGGAGCCGATGTGGGGCAGCAATACCACCTGCTCCATGGCGATCAGCGCCTTGGGCACGAGCGGCTCGTGCACGAAAGCGTCCAAACCGGCCGCCGCGATGACCTTATTTTCTAGTGCAGAAATGAGTGCTGTTTCATCGACCAC
>CAUZBE010000357.1:0-3989 GCA_963577885.1 Alphaproteobacteria bacterium | reverse complement strand
TTCGACATCGCGCTGCAGCCGCAAGTAGTCAAATACGCATCCCCGTTAAAGCTGTTCGAATATATGGCGCTGGGCCGGGCCATCGTCGCGTCCGATCGGTGCAACATCCGCGAGGTACTGACCCACGGTATGGACGCGTTGCTGATCGACCCGGCAAATATGGAAGATTTCGCCACGGCCACTAGCGGCCTGGTCGGCGACGGGGACTTGTGCCTAGCCCTCGGCCGTGGCGCGATCGAAACCATCCATGCCCGTGGCTTCACCTGGGACGCCAACGCCGCGCGGGTAGAATACATTTTCGCCGCCCTGCTGGACGGCAAAATTTAGGGTTCCAGAGCCTCAATCCCGGGCAGGACTTTGCCTTCCAGCCATTCCAGGAACGCGCCCCCAGCGGTGGAAACATAGGTAAAATCGTCCGCTACGCCGGCGTGGACTAAGGCCGCCACCGTATCGCCACCCCCCGCCACCGAAGTCAAATTTCCGGCCCGGGTTTGCGCCGCCGCCACCTGGGCCACCTTGACCGTACCGCCGTCAAAAGGCGGGAATTCAAACGCCCCCAAAGGGCCGTTCCACAGCAGGGTACGGCAGCCGCTCAGACGCCGGGTCAGGTCGGTCACGCTGGCCGGGCCGATGTCCAGGATCATCAAGTCATCGGGCACCTCGTCCACGGTCGCCAGGGCGCTGCCGGTGCCGGCACGGAGTTCTTGCGCCAGCATAACGTCAGCGGGCAGGACGATTTCGCAGCCGACCTTGTCCGCCTGAGCCATGATCCCGCGGGCCGTCTCGGCCAGATCGGTTTCGCAGAGCGAGGCGCCAACCTTGATACCCTTGGCAAACAAAAAGGTATTGGCCATGCCGCCGCCGATAATCAATTGGTCGAGCTTGTCCAGCAAATAGCCTAGAATCGCTAGTTTGGAAGAAACCTTGGCGCCGCCGACCAGGGCCGCGACGGGCCGCCTTGGCGTAGCGAGGGCGGCTTCCAGGGCTGTCAGTTCGGTCTGCAGGGCCCGGCCCGCCGCCGCCGGCAACAGATGGGCCAAACCCGTGGTCGAGGCATGCGCCCGGTGGGCACAGGAAAAGGCGTCATTGACGTAGATATCGCCCAGATCCGCCAGGCTTTGGGCAAAATCTGGCGCATTGGTTTCCTCGCCCGGTCCGAAGCGGACATTTTCCAGCAGCAAGACATCGCCATTCGCCATCTGGGCAATCGCACCAGGCGCTGCCGCCAAGTCCGCGAAGGCGACCGGCCGGCCCAGGGCGGCGCCCAACGGTTCGGCCAAAGGCGCCAATGACAGCGCCGGCACAATTTTCCCTTTGGGTCGGCCGAAATGGGACAGCACGATAACCTTGGCGCCGGCCGCCGCCAGCTCGGACAAGGTCGGGACGGCCCGGTCGATCCGGGTACCGTCGCCGACCTGGCCGTTCTGCATGGGTACGTTCAAATCAACCCGCACCAGCACCCTGGCGCCTGCCGGGGACAGATCATCCAGGACCTGCATTGCGAAGCGCCCGCCCGTGCCGCCTAGAGCTTGGCCAGAACGACGGCGGTATCGCTCATCCGGTTGGAAAAGCCCCATTCGTTGTCATACCAGGATAGGATGCGCACGAAGCGTCCTTCGATGACCTGGGTCTGGGTCAGATCGAAGGTGGAAGAGGCCTGGTTGTGGTTGTAATCAATGGACACGGTGGGGCCGTCGGAGGTTTCGAGAATGCCCTTTAATTTGCTATTGGACGCCTTAATGATTGCCCTATTGACCGCCTCGATGGTGGTCTTGTTCTTGCTACGGAATTTAAAATCGACCACGGAGACATTTGGGGTAGGCACCCGGATCGAGGTGCCGTCCAACTTGCCGGCCAATTCGGGCAGCACCAATCCGACGGCCTTGGCCGCGCCAGTCGAGGTGGGGATCATGGACATAACGGCGGACCGGGCCCGGCGCAAATCGCCATGCAGGGTATCGAGGACGGGCTGATCGCCGGTAAAGGAATGGATTGTGGTCATGAAGCCATGTTCGATGCCCATGGCTTGGTTCAACACAAAGGCCACGGGGGCCAGACAGTTGGTGGTACAGGATGCGTTCGAGACCACTTTATGCGATTTGCGCAATTTATTGTGGTTGACACCATAGACCACTGTCAAATCCGCATCTCCCGACGGGGCTGAAATCAGCACCCGCTTGGCGCCGGCGGTCAAATGGGCCGAGGCGGCAGCCTTGGAGGTAAAAATGCCTGTGCATTCCAGCGCCACATCGACGCCCAACTTGCCCCAGGGCAAATTCGCCGGGTCGCGCTCTGCCGTGACCTGGATCACGCCAGACCCCAGGTTCATGCCGTTCTTGGTGGTCTTCACCTTGCCGGGAAAGGCGCCGTGCACGGAATCGTAGCGTAACAGATGGGCGTTGGTTTCAACCGGGCCCAGGTCATTTACCCCGACCACTCGGATATCCTTGCGCCCGGATTCCGCAATGGCGCGCAGCACCAGGCGGCCAATGCGCCCGAAGCCGTTAATTCCTACCCGAACTACCATTGTGCTCTCCTCTCATATGAATGGGCTATCCGCATTCGTCTATAGGTCCTGTCTGCCTTGCCGCTCCGCCAAATTTGCTTTGGCCAGTTCCACAACGGCCTCCGCTGTTATGCCAAAATGCTTAAATAATTCTTTCGCGGGCGCCGAGGCGCCGAACCCCGTCATGCCTACAAAACCACCATCAAGGCCCAGATATCGGTCCCAGCCCATGGCCACCGCCGCCTCGATCCCGATCCGTACGGTGCCCGGCCCCAGGATCATCTGACGATAGTCGTCGTCCTGTTCCTCGAACAATTCCCAGCATGGCATGGAGACGATGCGGGTGCCGACGCCGGCGCTTTGCAAATTGTTGCGCGCAGCAACCGCGATGGAGACTTCCGAGCCCGTCGCTAACAATGTCACCGCCGCCTCGCCGTCGGCGGCGGTTAATTCATAGGCGCCACGGGCGCAGGCGTTTTCGTCCTGATAATCCAGGCGCACCGCCGGCAGGCCCTGGCGGGTCAGAACCATGGCCGAGGGAGTGCCCTTCGCCGCCAGCGCCAGTTCCCAACACTCCGCCGTTTCCATGGCATCGGCCGGGCGGAAGACATATAGGTTTGGCATGGCCCGCAGGGCCGCCAGGTGTTCCACCGGTTGATGGGTTGGCCCATCCTCACCCAGGCCGATGGAATCATGGGTCAGAACATAGATTACCCGGCAACCAGCCAAGGCCGATATACGCATAGCGCCCCGGCAATAATCGGAAAACGCCAAAAATGTACCGCCATAAGGTATGACCCCGCCGTGCAAGGCCAGACCGTTCATGGCCGCCGCCATGGCGTGTTCGCGAACGCCGTAGTTTATATATCGGCCCGAAAAGTCATCGGCCGTGACGAAGCCCAGGCCCGCCGTCAGGGTATTGTTGGAACCAGTCAGGTCGGCCGAGCCGCCGACGGTTTCGGGGACCACCCGGTTAATCACTTCCAAGGCATTGCCGGATGCGGCCCGGGTCGCCAGCTGGGGCTTCTCCTCCGCCAATTGGCGCCGATAGTCGGCCATTGCCTTGATGGTGCTGGCTGGCAGGTCTCCCGCCTGGGCACGCTCGAACGCGGCGCGGGCATCTTGATCCAAGGCGTCCAGACGGCCTTGCCAGTCCGCCGACGCCGTGCCGCCGCGCGCGCCCACTGCTCGCCATGCGCTCATAACATGGTCCGGCACTTCAAAGGCCGGATAAGGCCAGTGCATCCGCTCCCGCGCGCCGGCGATCTCTTCATCCCCAAGGGGCGAACCATGGGCGCTGGAGGTGCCTGCCTTGGTCGGCGCGCCACGGCCAATTTCGGTGCGCGCCGCGATCAACGATGGCCGCTCGCTTTGCCGCGCCGCCGCGATTGCCGCCGCCAACGCGTCCCCATCGTGACCATCCACGCGGGCCACGTCCCAGCCATAGGCCGCGAAGCGGGCGCATTGATCATCACCGACACTT
>CAUZBE010000356.1:0-3990 GCA_963577885.1 Alphaproteobacteria bacterium | reverse complement strand
AATCATGAAAACAACATCGCCAATGCCCGCTAGTACAATGCTCTCGACATCAAACGAGTGCCCCAATATCACTTCAAGTAATTGACGTTGAAAAGACCTGGGACTGTGGCGAACAACAACACAACACGAAAATGCGGCAAAAATGCGCACGCGGCAATTCATGCAATAATTAACGATAGCCTATTGGATCGGTGAAAAATCTGTTGGCGCCAGAATTTTGTTGGTCTGTTGTTTTAGGGCACCAAGGGGAGCGGATTTTGCGCGGAATGCCGCCCAGTCCGGGTCCTTATCCATGGCGGCGCGGCGTTGTTCACGATCGCCCATGTTCTCATAGGCCCACATGAAAACAATCTGATTGATCGGCCCGACTTCGGTAGTGAAAAAGCCGATCAGTTTTCCCAGATGCTTTTTCTGCACGGGCAGACCGTATTCCCGGTAGACGTCAATCCAGCCATTGAGCTTGCCGGGATGGAAATCGTAGGTGCGGTGATCGATAATCATGAGTTATCTCCCTTTGAATAGGCTGCTGATTGCAGTCGGTTTAGAATATAGATACGCACGGCACGGCTCAAACCCGCCGTGCGCAGGGTGTCGATTTCGGCGATCAAATCTGTCATGCTCCGTTGATCGACCTGTGCGATACGGCGAAACTCATCCCAAAATGCCCGTTCCATGGACAGACTGGTCTGATGCCCTGCAATACGAAAGGATCGGCGCAGCAGGTCTTCGTCATCATCGGGCATGGCCGCCGTTGCCTATTTTGGGCCCAGCATATTCTTCGGCTGCACGAAACGATCGAAGTCCGCCTCTGCCACCAGTTTTAGCGCCACCGCCGCCTGTTTCAGGGTCAGGCCTTTCTGGTGCGCATGCTTAGCGATCTTGGCCGCGTTGTCATAGCCAATATGGGGCGCCAGGGCGGTGACCAGCATCAACGATTGCGCCATTAGATCAGCGATCCGCTCTTCGTTCGCCCTTATCCCGACCACGCAATTATCAGTGAAGCTAAGCGCCGCATCGCCCAGCAACTGGATCGACTGCAACAGGGCATAGATCATCACCGGCTTGAAGACATTCAGTTCCATATGACCGGAGGCGCCGGCCACGGTGACCGTGGTGTGATTGCCGAAAACCTGGGCGCAGACCATAGTCATGGCCTCGCATTGGGTAGGGTTGACCTTGCCCGGCATGATCGATGAACCAGGCTCGTTCTCCGGCAAGCTTAATTCGCCCAGGCCAGAGCGCGGGCCGGAGCCCAACAGCCGGATATCCGAGGCAATCTTCATCAGGCTTACAGCCAGGGTATTCAGGGCGCCCGACGCCTCCACCACCGCGTCATGGGCGGCCAGGGCCTCGAACTTGTTCTCCGCCGTCTTGAACGGCTGGCCGGTAATCTTGGCGATATGCGCCGCCACCCGTTTGTCGAAGCTGACTGGCGCATTCAACCCGGTACCTACCGCCGTGCCGCCCTGGGCCAGGCGGTACAGGCGGGGCAGGCTCTCCTGCACCCGGGCGATGCCATACTTGATCTGTGTGGCGTAGCCGGAAAACTCCTGGCCTAGGGTCAACGGCGTGGCGTCCTGCAAATGGGTACGGCCAATCTTGATTACGCGATTGAAGGATTTGGCCTTGGCGTCCAGGGCCCGTTGCAAATTCCGCAGGGCCGGAAGTAACAGCTGATCCATGTGCTGAACCGCCGCCACATGCATGACCGTGGGGAAGGTGTCATTAGAAGACTGGCTCATATTGCAATGATCGTTGGGGTGGACGGGGGCCTTACTGCCCATCTTGCCGCCCAGGATTTCAATCGCTCGGTTGGAAATCACTTCGTTGGCGTTCATGTTGCTCTGGGTGCCGGAGCCGGTCTGCCAGACCACGAGGGGGAAATGATTGTCCAGCCTGCCGGCAGCGACCTCTTTGGCGGCGCGGACGATGGCCCGGCCGCGCTTTTTGTCCAGGATGCCCAGCTCCATATTGGTTTCCGCCGCGGCTTGCTTGACGACCCCAAAGGCATGCACCGCGGGAAGCGGCATTTTCTCCCAGCCAATTTTGAAGTTCTGCCGCGAACGCTGTGTCTGCGCCCCCCAATAGCGGTCGGACGGCACCTGGACCGGGCCGAAACTGTCGCTTTCGGTGCGGGTCTTGATCTTATCTTTGCTCATTGGCCCGTAAGCCTCCATCATTGGCATTGCACGCGTTAAGAGACAGGGATAGCACGCATGAAGGTTTTGTTGAACGGTGGTGTCGCACGGCACGGCATAGATATTGTATCGCAGCGCTTTGGCGACCGTATCAGTCTGCGGCAAACGGCGGAGACTGACGCTGCCTGGACCATGGCGGAGAACATGAAATGGGCCGAAGTCCTGATCAGCGTCGACTGTGGTCCGGAAATGCCGCAGGCGCCCAACCTGAAATTGTTTCTGGTTCCCGCTTCTGGCCTCGACGCCATTGACTTGGAGACGGTGCCCGCCGCGGCCGCGATCTGTAATGTCTACGAGCACGAAATAGCAATCGCCGAGTATACCTTCAACGGCATGCTGGAGTGGGTGGCCGGCCTGGCCCGGCGCAACACCGCCTTCAATGGGGGCGACTGGACCGGCACGCCATCCATGGTCGGCGAGACCAGGGGCGAATTGGCCGGGCTTACCATCGGGTGTCTCAGCTATGGTAACATTGGCAGGGCGGTGGCGCGCCGGGCCCTGGCCTTCGATATGAAAGTGCTTGCCTTGACCCAAAATCCACGGCCGCTGGATCCCGAACCGGCTTTCATGGGGGGCTATGACAATCTGCCGAAAATTCTCGGCGCCGTCGATTTCCTGGTCATCTGCTGCCCGCTGAGCGAACGCACCCGAGGTATTATCGTTGCGGCCGAATTGGCGGCAATGAAATCCAGCGCCGTGGTTATCAACGTGGCGCGGGGCCATATTGCGGACGAGGCCACGCTGTTCGCTGCCCTACGCGACGGCGTCATAGGTGGCGGCATATTGGATACCTGGTATCACTATCCGAGCCCGGACAATGCCACCATCCGGCCCTCGACGACGCCCTATCATGAACTGGACAACGTCCTGATGACGCCGCATATTTCCGGTTGGTCGCAAGGCCAGCAGCGACGCCGCTGGGCCAAGACCGGCAACAATATCGAGGCTTTGATGACGGGCCATGAATCGATCAATATTATTCGCCCGGCACAACCATAAAATAGGATACCGCCAATGCAAGATAGCTATGAAACCCTGTTGCTGGATCAGCCCCAGGAACATGTGCTGCGGGTCACCTTTAACCGGCCCGAGCGGCGCAACGCCATGAATACCCAGGTGGGCCGTGATATGCTGGACCTATTTACCGCGCTGTTGCTGGATCCGGGCAATGCCCGCACGGTGATCCTGACCGGCGCCGGCGACAAGGCTTTCTGCGCCGGTGGCGATCTAAAGGAACGTGACGGCATGACGGACGAAACCTGGCGTCTGCAACATGCCATTTTCGAGCAGGCGACCTATAATCTCATGGATTGCCCCGTGCCGGTCATCGCAGCCGTCAACGGTTCAGCCTTCGGCGGTGGTTGCGAGATAGCCCTGGCGGCCGACTTTATCTACGCCGCCGAAGGTGCCCGGTTTGCCTTGCCGGAGATTACCCTGGGCATCATTCCAGGCTGTGGCGGCACCCAGAACCTGCCCCGCGCCGCCGGTCCACGCCGGGCTAAGGAGATCCTGTATACGGGCAGCCCCTTCACAGCCCAGGAAGGCCTGAAATGGGGTGTCGTCAACAGGGTGCTGCCGTTGGATGAATTGATGCCCGCCGCCCTGGAGACAGCCGCGCGCATAGCCGGCAATGGCCCCCTGGCCCTGCGGCAGGCCAAGCGTTCGGTCAATCTCGGCATGGGTTCGGACTTAAATACCGCCCTGGGCATCGAGGTGGAGGCGTATAACCGCCTGATCCCTACCGAAGACCGCCGCGAAGGTGTTCTGGCCTTCAACGAAAAGCGCAAACCGC